>JAPLIX010000499.1 GCA_026388865.1 Pseudomonadota bacterium
GCCGGTTCTCTGTAACAAATAATCGAAGCGAGGATGTATGGACTGCATTGGAACAAAAAATGTACGCCAGGTTTTAGAATATAAGGCCAGACTGTTTGGCAGCAGGGAATGTCTTGTGTTCGAGGACGCAGAGGGGTATGTGGTTTCATACACCTACCGGGCGTTTGATGAAATGGTAAACCGCTATGCCAATGTCCTGCTGCGCAACGGGATTAAAAAAGGGGATAAAGTTACGATCCATCTGGCCAATGCACCTGAATATCTCCTCTGCTTCTTTGCCCTTGCTAAAATCGGCGCAATCATCATCCCCACCAATATTCTCTCCGGCGCACCGGAAATGGAATACTTTATTGATTTCTCTGACAGCGTGGGCATTATTACCGAACCGCGCTATATGGACCTTATTGGCAGCATCCGGGGCACCTGTAAAAAACTGCAGCAGATATTTCTGGTCAGAACTTCCCCCTGGTATCCCAATGACAGACTATATCCTGATACCACCATCATTACTGATGAGCTGAAAGACGCCGCGGCCACCCTGACCGAAGTGTCCATAGATGTCGAAGATGACCTGATGATGCTGTTTAACCACGATCCATCACGCCCCAAGGCCGTAGAAATCACCCATGCCAACGCCGTGTTTGCCGGGATATTCGGCGCCCAGGCATGGAAAGTAGTGCCGGAGGACCGTCACCTGCTCACCCTGCCCCTGTTCCATATCAATGCCCTGTTCATTTCCCTTATGCCGGCCCTGACCGCCGGTGCCGCCGTTATCCTTGCCGAACAGTTCAATGCCAGTCGGTACATGGAACAGGTGCGCCGCCACCGGGCGACAACAGCCAGCCTGGTCGGCGCCATGGTCAGAATGATACTAAAGGAGCCGGCAACAGAGCGTGATGCAGATAACAACCTGCGTTTTATTATATTTGCCATTGCGGTTACAGACGAGGAGTGGGACGCCTTTGAATCCCGCTTTCAAGTCAGGCTCTGTGATATATGGGGCATGACCGAAACGCTGGGAGCGACCACCATAAATCCCATTGACGGCATTATGAAGAAGAATTGCGTCGGCCTTCCCCGACTCAGCAACGCGGTCAAGGTGGTTGACAAAAACAGTGCTGATGTCCGGACAACCGGTGAGCTCGTGGTGCAGGGTGTTCCGGGCAGGACTATCATGAAGGGTTACTATAAAAATGCCGACGCAACCCGGGAGACGGTCCGGGACGGATGGCTGCACACCGGTGACTATGCATACATGGATGCAGACGGTTATTTTCATTTTGCGGGCATGAGAAAAGAAACAGCCGTATGATCGCGGCTTCAGGAGACGCACAAAGATAATTTTTTCGGATATATGTTTTTGGCAATACGCATTTAAAAGCCGAGATGGGTACAAGCTAGTAATGATATCTCAACTAACCACTGGAGGTTGCTTATGGAACAACTAAAGCCCGGGCCCTTAAATGGTGTCACGATTCTGGACTTCACATGGGTGCTTGCAGGCCCTTTTGCCACGCGGATTCTGGGAGACATGGGAGCCTACATTATCAAGGTGGAGCGCTATAAAGACGGAACCAATGAGCGCCATCTGCCGCTGCGGATTACCCACAACGGCGTAACCCAGAGCTCCTACAATCTTAACTGCAACCGCAGCAAGAAGAGCATCTGCATAAACCTGAAAAACCCCCGGGGCATGGAGCTGATCCATGAGCTCATCAAAAAAAGTGATGTGCTTATTGAAAATTTTGCCCCCGGTGTTATGGACCGGCTGAAGCTCGACTATGAATCCGTGAAAAAGATCAATAAGAAAATAATCTATTGCTCAGTCTCCTGCTTTGGTCACTGGGGTCCCTATAGCCATAAACCGGGCTATGACATGATTGCCCAGGGCGCCAGCGGCTGGACCGATCAGAACATTACTCCACAGATAGCGCCGGTCTCCATCGGCGACATGACCGCCTCTGTTAATGCGGCAGTGGCCATCTGCGGCGCCCTGTATTGCCGGGAAAAGACCGGCATCGGGCAGAATATAGACATCTCCATGATGGACTGTCTGTTTGCATTCCATGAGAATACCCTGCCCTGGTATCTGATCAGCTCCGCGATCGGGAAACCCGTTGATCCGCCCAAGATCGGCCGCCATCATCCGGGCTATGCGCCGTACGGCATTTACAAGGGGAAAAACGGCTATATTACCATCGCCTCCCTCACCCGGCCGCGCTGGGAAGGCATTGTCAAAACCATGGGCAGGGATTATGAGTGGCTGCTGCAAGACCCCCGGGCAGCTACCGTGTCCACGCGCTGCACCGAGGAACATGCCCCCTTTATTCACAAGGTGGTGGAAGAGTGGGTGATGGCACAGGATTCCGTGGAAGAGGCCGAGCGCAAGCTTGAGGAAAACGGCTGCCCGTGCATGCGCGTGCGCTCGATCAAAGAGCTCGCGGATTCTGACCCGCAGATAAAAGCGCGGGAGATGATGGTCGAGGTGGAGCAGCCCTTCATCGGCAAGGTGAGAATGTACGGCAGCCCGCTTAAGATGTCTGAAACCCCGACCGGTGTGAGGGGACCCGCGCCCCTTCTCGGCCAGCATACCGACGAGATTCTTACCAGTGTTTTAGGATATAAGAAGGAGCAGGTCAAAGAACTGTATGACCAGGAAGTAGTATATAACGAGCCGGCGGTCGACCGGCTCAAGGCAGGTGAAAAATAACAGTGGTAATTGCGACGTGACGCACTGCAGTATACATGAAGACGAGTATTTAGAGGGTATTGGGAACAGAGAGGAGGCAGGTGAAACTAAACAGAACCGACACTGACGTATGGAACGGGAATGACTACGGATTGCAATTGCGCGGAGGCAGAGGGGAGAATGGTGCAGGCAAGACAAGGATAAAGGAGTGTGTCATGAAGATGGTTAGAGGTGCAGTATGAGAGCTAACGTACCGGACATAAAATATCTGTTTGAACCGCGTTCAGTCGCGGTCATCGGAGCGTCACAGGATACCACCAAATTAGGCTTCCACGTCACCGACAACATTGTTTCGGGAGGGTATCAGGGCAGCGTCTACCCGATTAACCCCCGGGGCGGAGAAATATGCGGCCGGCGCGCCTATAAAAGCATCGAGGACGTGGACGACGAAGTTGATTTAGTATCGATCGTGGTGCCGGCAAAATTTGTCTATGAGGCAGTGCAAAGCTGCGCCCGGAAAAAGGCAAAGTTTGTTTCCATCATAACTTCAGGCTTTGCGGAAGTAGGAAATGTAGAAGAAGAACAGAAAATAGTGGCATGCGCCCGGGAAAACGGCATGCGCATTCAGGGGCCCAACATATTCGGCATCTATTCCTGCGTGAGCTCCCTCAATGCAACGTTTTCCTCCGGCTCTCCCGAGCCCGGCAGCGTTGCCATCATCACCCAGAGCGGGGCTCTGGGGCTTGGCATGATCGGCAAGACCGCCATTGAGCACCTGGGCCTGTCCTGCATTGTCTCGGTCGGCAACAAGTCTGACCTGGACGAAGCAGACCTGCTCGAGTACCTGATCCCGCAGGAGCAGACCAAGCTTATCTTCATGTATATTGAAGGGGTGCAGAACGGGGAAAAGCTCATCAGGGTGCTCTCGGCAGCGACCAGGGAAAAGCCGGTCATCGTGCTGAAATCCGGCCGCTCCGAGCGGGGCGCCATTGCCGCGGCCTCCCATACCGGTTCTCTCGCGGGCTCTGACGATGTGTTCGACGCCATTATGCGGCAGTGCGGCGTGCTGCGGGCGGAATGCGTGAAGGAAGGGTTTGACTGGTGCAAATTTATTGCAAACTCCCCCGCACCCGCCGGAGAAAATACGGTCATCATTACCAACGGCGGCGGCATCGGGGTTATGGCTACCGACGCCTCGGAAAAATACAGTGTCAGCCTGTATGACGATGCCGCGGTATTGAAGGAAGCCTTTACTGCGGTGACCCCTGATTTCGGATCCACCAAGAATCCCGTGGATATTACCGGGCAGGCCGGCCCCAAAGAATACAACCTGTCCCTTGATACCGCCCTTAAGCATCCGGATATGCATGCGGTCATGTCGCTCTACTGCGAGACCGCGGTCTTTGATGCCGAAAGCCTCTACACGATGATCAAGGAAAATGCCCGCAAATACCGGGCCGGGCAGAAACCCCTGGTTTTTGCCGCGTTCGGCGGCCGCAAGTCTGAAGACTGCATTGCCCGGTGCCGGGAGCAGAGCATCCCGGTATTCAACGATGTGTATGAGGCGGTGTCCTGCATGGGGGCGCTGTACCGCTATAACAAATACCGCACCAATACCTCTGACAGCGCGGCCAGCGCCAAGCTGGACATCCCGGCGATCGAGGCGATTGCCCGGCGGGCGGTACAGCAGAACCGGTTCTTCCTGCTGGCCAATGAAGCACAGACGATTATGAAAATCGCCGGCGTGGAAATACCCAGGAGCTCGGTGGCCCGGAACCTTGATGAAGCAGTGCGCTGCTCAGAGGACATAGGATACCCCGTGGTGATGAAAGTTGTTTCCAAGGACATCATTCACAAGAGCGATGCCGGCGGGGTTGCCCTTGATCTGGAAAACCGCAATGAGGTCATTGACGCCTATCAGGCCATCATGCATAACTGCAAAGCCCATAATCCCTCAGCCTTTATCGAGGGCGTTGAAATCGCGGAGATGGTAAAGCCCGGGACCGAGCTTATTATCGGCGCGCGCCGGGATGCGACCTTCGGCCCCATCGTGATGGTGGGCCTGGGCGGCATTTATGTCGAGGTCATGAAAGACGTGACCTTCAGGTCATTTCCCCTTGACCGCCGGGAGGTGATGAACATGATCAAGGAGATCAGGTCATACCCGCTGCTGCTGGGTGTGCGCGGTGAGGAGAAGAAGGATATCGACGGGGTGGCTGATATGATCATTGAAAGCTGTTGATGTGAGAATTCTACTTTCCGAAGTTGAGAGGAGTACTAAACATGAATAAGGTTATCATTGCTTCATTAAGGAAAAACGCCGGTAAAACCACCGTCATGGTTGGTTTAACAAAAGCGCTGAACAAAAAAATCGGCTACCTTAAACCGTTTGGCGACAGGCTGATTTACAATAAAAAGCGGCTGTGGGATTATGACTCGGCCTTGATTACAAACATTTTTGCGCTCAGCGAAAACCCGGAAGATATGAGCATCGGATTTGACCACTCAAAGCTGCGCTACATGTATGATGAAAAGATCACGCAGGAGAAGGTCGCGGAGCTTGCCGCCAATATGGGGCAGGGTAAGGACATCCTGTTTGTTGAAGGCGGCAGGGATTTGGCCTACGGCATTTCCGTATATCTTGATGCGCTGTCACTGGCACGCTATGTCGGCGGGAACCTGGTTGTGATTATCAGCGGGGATGAGAATACCATCTTTGACGAAATTACCTACATAAAAAAACATGTTGATGTGACCGGCATTAACTTTAAAGGCGTGATCATTAACAAGGTGCAGAACATGGATGACTTCAAGGAGACCTATCTTCCCCAGATTGAAAAAATCGGTGTTCCGGTGCTCGGGGTCATCCCCTATCAGAAAGACCTGACCTATTTTTCTGTCAATTACCTGAGCGAGCGCCTGTTTGCCAAGGTGATCACCGGTGAAGATTATCTCAACCGCACGGTACATAACATCTTTATCGGCGCCATGTCTGTTAATGTCGCGCTCCAGCAGCCGCTGCTGAAAAAAGAAGGCGGCCTCGTGATCACCGGCGGCGACCGGACGGATATGATTCTGGTGGCTATCGACCATCAGGCTGTGGGCATTATCCTCACCAATAACGTGGTGCCGCCGTCTCACATTGTTTCAAAAGCAACCGAGCGCAAAGTGCCCATGCTCATGGTGCCCTACGACACCTA
>JAPLIX010000411.1 GCA_026388865.1 Pseudomonadota bacterium
AGTACGCCTCATTCCTCTTGATTTCGCGCGCCTTGCATCCGGATGTTTTTGATCAGCCTAGGAGAAAACTGCTTTTTTAACAACCTGACCCGGACAAGCCGGAACCAAATCCGAATAGCGAAATCAGAAATTCGAAACAAATTCAAATGACCAAAGTGAATAATTTAAAACGACTCTGGTAAAATATGCGTTTTGAAGTTTGGAACATTTTTATTTTAAATTTGTTTAGTGCTTCGATATTCGTATTTCGAATTTATCTTGCCAAAAAAACACGAATGTAACAACTAAGGGACTAAATACCGTGGCGCTGCGTTGCGGCAGCTGCCCGTCACTCATTATCCTCACTATCGTTGTTGTTTTCACCAACTTTTTCCGGGGGCATGCCCATCAGTTTTTCATCCTGCTCGCTGTAGCGCTCCATCATGAAGCCGTCATCAGCATGCCACGAAATCCAGACATCCTCATGCCACGTAATGGGCTTCTCATCGAGCAGAAAGCGGTTGTGCTGCTGGACTATGGCGATGCGGTACTCCTGCACGCGCACCCAGTACTTGGTATGGGCGCCAAGATAAATCACGTCGTCCACGTGAGCAGGCACCACATTGTGGAGTTTTATTGCCTCCGGCTGTTCCCGCGAAATGCGGATTTTTTCCGGCCGGACACTGAGAAAAACGAGGTTGCCGTTGCGCATCTGCTTGTCGTTAAAGCAGATGACATCGGGGAACCCGTCTATGGCAAGGCGGCTGTAGTCGGCGCTGATCATCTCCGCCACCTGGCCCTCAAAAAAGTTGGTATCGCCGATAAAGGCCGCGACAAAACTGCTGCGGGGCGCTTCGTAAATTTCCGCCGGGGTGCCCAGCTGCTCAATGGTGCCGTCGTTCATGACCGCAATCCGGTCACTCAGGCTCATGGCTTCACCCTGATCATGGGTCACATATAAAAAAGTGATGCCGACCTCATCATGGATTAAATCAAGCTCGATAAGCATGCGCTGCCTGAGCTTCAGGTCAAGCGCGGCCAGCGGCTCGTCAAGCAGCAGCACCTGGGGCCTGTTGATGAGCGCCCGGGCCACCGCCACCCGCTGCTTCTGCCCGCCGCTGATCTGGTCAGGACGCTTATGTCCCTGATCCTCCATCTGGATGAGGGCCAGCATGCGGTCAACCTCCTCATCAACTTCTTTGCGCGGGCGCTTGGCAATGCGCAGGCCGAAGGCGATGTTGTCGCGCACGGTCAGATGGGGAAACAGGGCGTAGCTCTGGAAGATGGTGTTTACTTTGCGCTTGTTGGGGGGCAGGGCGGTGATGTCTTCGCCATTCAGGAGCACGCGGCCGGTGTCAGGCTTTTCAAAACCGGCGAGGATGCGCAGCAGCGTGGTTTTCCCGCAGCCGCTGGGGCCCAGCAGGGAGTAGAATTCGCCGCGCCTGATGGACAGCGACACCTGGTCCACGGCGCGCACGCTGCCGAAATACTTTGAAACATTTTCAAATTCCAGGAACTCACCGGCCACCTTTTATTCCCTTGATAGCAATGGTTGTGATGGAAGGGCTGATAGTAGGGAATTTATAAAATATGATGGTGGAGGTGTCAATAAAAATACCGGGGCGATTAAAAGAATCTGACAAGAGAAACAGGGGTAATTTCAGTGTGCCCGTGACTTGTTTATGCTATAGTGGTGACGCTGTTTTCACTACGGAGGGGACGTATGACAGGGCATCAGTATAGAACTTCCCGGACACGTTTCGCAGCACAGGAAATGCTTTCACCGGCCGAAGAGCGTTTTGAGCGCTGGCGGCACACGCTGGGGCTTTTTCTCGGCCCGCTGGCAGCAGCGGTCCTGTATGCCGCCCCGATGCCGTCGCTTGCTCCTCCCGCGCACCGGCTTGCAGCAGTACTCGGCTGGGTGGTGACGTGGTGGGTGACCGAGCCGATACCGATTCCCATCACCGCCCTGATCGGAGCGCTGCTGTGCGTCGTGTCCGGTATTGCACCGGCAAAAGCGGTATTCGCCCCGTTCGCGGACCCCATCATCTTTCTCTTTTTGGGAAGCTTCATCCTCGCGGAAGCCATGGCAGTGCACGGCCTTGACCGGCGCTTTGCTTTCAGGATTCTGACGCTGAAGTGGGTGGGTAACAGCACCGGCCGCATCCTGTTTGCCTATGGCGCCATCACGGCGGGGCTTTCCGCCTGGATCAGCAACACCGCCACTGCCGCCATGATGTTTCCCATCGGACTGGGGATAATTTATGCCATGGCCGACATGATGGAGAAACAGAAGGGCGCTGACATACATCCCGCGCGCCTGCGCTATGGCACCGGCATGATGCTGATGGCGGCCTACGCCGCCTCTGTGGGCGGCATCGCGACCCCGGTGGGAACACCGCCAAACCTCATCGGCATCGGCATGATAGAAAAGCTGGTCAAGGTAAAGATACCGTTCTTCCAGTGGATGCTGTTTGCCATACCGATCATGATCACGATGTTTGCCGTGCTCTATGTCATCCTCTACTGGCTCTACAAGCCGGAAGTGGCCAGCATTGAAGGAAGCCGCGAATTTGTGCAGGGCGAGCTGCAGCAGCTGGGAGTTTGGAGCAGGGGGGAGAAAAACGCGCTGATCGCGTTTCTCATCACCGTCGCCCTGTGGGTGACTCCGGGATTCCTGGCGGTTTTCTTCGGCACC
The DNA here is from genome assembly GCA_026388865.1 of Pseudomonadota bacterium. Lineage (GTDB taxonomy): Bacteria > Desulfobacterota > WTBG01 > CAIYCZ01 > CAIYCZ01 > JAPLIX01. The sequence continues at coordinate 2,678 of JAPLIX010000411.1, forward strand.
GCTGATCCCCTGTTCAAGTCTTATAATGAAATCCTGCCGGAAGCTGCTGCCGCCATCATAGGAGCGGCCCTGCTGTTTGTGCTGCCGGTAAACTGGAAGCAGCGGCAGTTTACCATAACATGGAAGCAGGCGAGCCGCATAGACTGGGGAACGCTGCTGCTGTTTGGCGGCGGGCTCACCCTCGGGAACCTCATGTTTGAAACAAAGCTTGCTGATGCCATCGGCTCCGGCATATTAACGCTGAGCGGCACTACGTCACAGTGGGGGATAACCTTTG
>JAPLIX010000541.1 GCA_026388865.1 Pseudomonadota bacterium
TCTTAATAAATATATTGATGAGTTTTGCTATCGCCATAATAATAGAAAAAATGAAGGATTGTTTAGATTAACATTACAAAGAGCATTGGAGGTAAGAGCATGAGTGAAAAAACACCGAAGGCAACACATGAAGGAATTTTAAATTTAAAAATTGGAGAGACAGAATTAAATTGTGCAGTATTAGACGATGGAATAAGAATTATTTCAAGAAATGCGATATTCAGGGCATTTGGCAGAACAAAACGCGGTAGAGCAAGGTATGAAACAAGAGAGCCCAACATGCCCAGTTTTTTAGATGCAAAAAACCTTAAACCATTGATAAATGAAGATTTAATGCGTGGGCTCAATCAAATAACATATACAACGCTAAGTGGGCGTCAAGCAACTGGATATAATGCTGAGATATTGCCGCTACTGTGTGATCTTTATCTTCAAGCGCGTTCCGATAATTTGCTTAATAAAAGACAATTACCCCTTGCTGTCGCTGCTGAAATTTTAGTTAGAAGTTTATCTAAAATAGGAATTATTGCGCTTGTTGATGAGGCTACCGGGTATCAGGAAATACGTGATAAAATAGCATTACAGAAAATTTTAGAAATGTATATTGCGAAGGAATTAAAGCCTTGGATTAAAACATTTCCAGATGAATTTTATGAGAATTTATTTCGTCTAAGAAATTGGCAATTTAGGCCATTATCTGTAAAGCGTCCAGTTGTGGTTGGTAAAATAACTAATGATTTAATATATAAAAGGTTGGCGCCGGGTATTTTGAAAGAATTAAAAGGGATAACTCCCAGGGATGAAAAGGGCAGAACAAAACATAGATACTTTCAAAGATTGACAGAAAATATTGGTCATCCCAAATTAAGAGAACACCTTGCGAGTGTAACCGCACTTATGAAAGCTTCTTCTACTTGGCAGATATTTTATCGTTTAATACAACGCGCCCTTCCTCAATATGGAACAACGCTTGAATTACCATTAAGGGATATTGAAATCGAAAAAATGGATAAAGAGATAGAGTAGGATTAATTTTTAAAGAGGAACTGAGAGGGCATTTCCTAAATTTGGACAGATACCATTGCCATTTCCAATTGAAGATGATGAGGAAGAATAATTGATGGTTAATAAATGTGGTTATAAAAATATTTATTTTTTCTTATCCAAAAAAGACTTTACACCAAATCCGCTTCCAAATCCGCCTCCAAAAATTACTATAAGTTTAAAAAGTTCAAGAAGCAAATCTTTGTTGTTTGGCAATAAATATACAACCAAAAAGGTAAATATCCCCATACATAATAATGAATAGCCAAAATAAAAATATCGATTAGAACTTTTTAGTTTAAATTCATTATCATCATCACTATGGGAATAATCAAGAAATTTATCGATGTGTTTTTCATTGAACTTATCAAATATTGGATGAAAACCTGGCCCCCTTGAAGAAAATGTTTGCATCATGGCCATTTCAAAACTTTTGCGAACTTGCGGTGGCATAGTCTTTACAAATTCTTTTACTTCAGTTTCAGTTTCAATTTCCTTTTCTTGTTTTGGGGGCACTTTTTGTTTATCAATCTCTGATTGCAAGGATAGCGGCGTCTCTTTATTTTCTTTTGTTTCTAAATTCTTATTATCAGTTTCGAGGCTCATTTGATATTTCCTCATGGGGAAAATATTTTTTGAAACCCTTATTATTTAAACTTAAGATTTTAGGAATAAATTTTTCTTCAAAGATTTTTTATATAAAAGAAATTAGTAAGGTTGTGACAAAAAACTCAAAACTAACCTCAGAAATTTTTCCCATATCATATTCTTCGGCAATATATCTGACGGCGTTTTTTATTTGTTTTTTGTTTAATTCTTCTTCAAAATAGGGCACTATATCATTATAGTCAAAATTTATATTTTTCTGCATTGGGGGCACCTATATTTTTTGTAACAATTATTTTTATGGGTTGAATTGCAACATAAGACCTATCAAACAAATACTTATTGTTTATCGTCTTATCTTTAATAATTATAACACAGAAAAGAATATTGGGAATGCACTACCTGGGTATATTAGATTGTTTATGTTTATATATAATCAGATAGCACCAAGTCAAGGCATATTTTAACACTACCTTTAACTGGGACATCACCTTTAAAGTTATCAAATATGAATGATTTAAGGTAAGGGAAATCATCAAGCCGTCCCGGGAAAAAAGACTCGCGCTCAAGTATGACGGTCTGCACATGGTGCTTTCTCAAATCACGTACTATCCACTCAGACAGCGCCTGTGTCCGGTCAGCAGGATAGGTGAGACCTTTATGAAACCAGAGCACCGGCTGCGGAGACGGCACCCCGAGAGCTCCGTAGAGGATGGTAAAGTCGGGGAAAATAAAAAAATTGTCACCCCTTGATTCAAGCCGTTTAATGAGAGTCAGGATATCATCCCTGCTGACCCGGGCATTGCCGATTGCTGTCGGCTCAGCCCATGCAAGACAGCTCAGCGTTTTATATCCCAGCGGAATAAAAGATGCAGCAACTCTATCATACAGCTGCGTCCTCCGTTCAAGCGAAACATACACCCCGCCTGCAGCAACAGTTATGACATAGATAAGAAGCAGGTACGTTATAATAGACCACTTTTCACCAACACAAGAAAAGCATCTTCCTTTTAATTGTCCCGGGGTTTTACCCGACTCCAGCAAGAGTGCTATCCCGATTCCGCCAATTATTCCAATGAGGCCCCACACATTTGCAATATCGTTGGAAACTGTTTTTGAGAGTATGAGACTGCAGAAAATGAGATAGGCCGCCATTAAGCCGCCCAGAGCGCACATTTTTATTGACCTGTCTGTTCGTAATGTCCGGCACTGAATAAAGCGCCATAAAGCCGTCCATGATACGAGCAGGGAAATGACAATCAGGGGAAGCATGCCGATAAAAACGCGTGACCCTGCAAGGTAATAGAGAAAATCAGTCAGGCTTTCCGCTAGCCTTGCCGTTCCAACGCGAGAGGGGAGTTGAAAGAAAAACTGCCAGAATTTCTCAATATCAGATTTAACCGCAAGCCAAATTAAAAAAAGCAGCAACGCTCCCATACTCCCGGCAATAAATGTAATCAGCTGCATGAGAGCCTGCCGCACGTTTGGCAGGGCCATAAGCAGTATCATCAACAGATAAAGAGGAAACAGCAGGCCTCCCACATTCTGCTTGGTGAGTATTGCCAGAGCCGCAACGATGCCCGCCATAAAAAGTAACAATCCATGAACCAGCGTGCGCCGCTCTGGGGAAATAATTATGTGCAGTACCAGAGCGATGGTAATGAGGCCAAAAAAGAATGCTGTTTGCTCAGGATAGGGAGTGCCAAAGGGTGGATAAAACCATGAGCCGGTCAGTAAGCCGGCAGCGTAAGAATATATGGTGGAATGGGGGAAGAGCAGCCGCAGTATATATATGCTGGTGATGGTGGCAAGCACATTAAGGAGCGCGGCAGTAAAAACATAGGTACCGTAGTTTACCCCCAGTAGTTTAAATAGCAATGCCTGCAGCCAGAATACCACCGGGCCAAACGCACAGACAAAGTCCTTGAACGGAATCTGGCCCGCGAGCAACCGATAGCTGCCGTCAAAGACAATCGACTGGTCAAGTGCAAAAAAGCCCCGCACCCCGGACCGGATACATAGCACAAAAGCATACATCAAAAGCAGTGGCAGGATAAACAGGTCGCTCTGATGAAAGAATCGTTGTTTTTGCATGGTGTGGCTTACACCGTATAGTACAACCAATGGATAGAAACGGAGATCTCAATACAATGCCTGCTGTCTGATGTGCCCGGTGAACAGAAAGGGATCAATTCGTTTATTGCGCTCCCGGCTCTGTCGCTATGATATTTTTAATCCTGTCATCAGGGTAAAACTCGATTTTAAAGCGCTTGCCGGGGCTGTCACGGCGCACATAGATATCATAGCCCCAGCCGTCATATATCCAGGCAAGCAGCCCGGCTGAGAGATCAAGCATGGGATTGAAATAGTAGGGACTGGGCCACGAGAGGCTGGAGACCTTCGGCACAATATCAAAGCGGGCCAGATACTCGTAGCGCTCTTTGAAGTCTTCATGCTCAACAATGCCTGCGGCGCTGCCAAAGTAGGTGGGTGCGATTTTCAGCCGGGCATTGTAAAGCATGACATAATCCGGCTGCAGCTTTAGAAGCAGTGCGCGCTCTTGTTCCTTGCAGATATTAAAGTTGATGGAACAGAGGGGAAACTCAAGCTCAGGGGCCACGTACTTTTTTCTCAGCATCGCAAAGTCCCTGCTGGTGAGGCCCACGATATCGAGAATTTTTACCTCCGAGAAATAGGCTATCCGGCCCACATCACCGATACACACCGTGCCGGTCGCGCCGATCTCTTTTTTCATCCACGCGCCGAATACCTTCTGGTTATAGTAAACAAATGCATCGATGTCACGCAGCCGGAAGCTGAGCATCAGGTCGGCATAGAA
>JAPLIX010000252.1:0-792 GCA_026388865.1 Pseudomonadota bacterium
ATGATTGATACCGATAAGGGGCAGTCTCCTGCAATAGGCAATGGCCTTGGCAGCATTAATGCCAATCAGAAGTGACCCCACCAGCCCTGGCCCCTGAGTGACCGCTATGCCTTCGATGTCATCAAGTGCAACGTGCGCCTGATCCAGAGCCTCGCTGATAACCGGAATAATGTTTTCCATGTGCTGGCGTGACGCTATCTCGGGAACAACCCCACCGTATTTTTTATGTAAATCTACCTGAGAAGCTATTACATTGGCACATATCTGTTTCCCATCACGCACCACCGCAGCAGCTGTTTCGTCGCAGGAGGTCTCAATTCCCAGCATCAGCATATAGGTTTGATCTCAAATCTGTTAATAAAACGCTATATCCGCATTAAAAATATAGCATTGCGCCTCTGAGTGCTCTATAAGAGCCGGTATTGTAACTATAGTTAAAAATCTTCAGGAATGCAAACGTTTACCAGGGGCTCTGTTCTGAAATTTAGTTTTGAAACTTTCAGGACTTTCCCCGAAATTTATATTGCCGTCATTACTGGAGCGCAGGGGAGTTTTTTAGCCACAATCCCAAAACCCTTCGGGCTTCGGGACGAATTCTCTCCTGCCAGACTCCATTGCATTCCCCTTTGTCGAAGGCTCTGGAATCCCGAAAGCGTTCGGGACCCGTGCATGATACGCACGCTGCCGGGGTCGTGACGCAAGCCACTAATAATATTGTTGTGGCGTTAAAAACCCCCCCTGCGCTCGTGCTCCACTGCTCTATCCTATCCTTTCACTGCGGTCATGCCGTTT
>JAPLIX010000252.1:799-2219 GCA_026388865.1 Pseudomonadota bacterium
CCCCCCTGCGCTCGTGCTCCACTGCTCTATCCTATCCTTTCACTGCGGTCATGCCGTTTGTTGGTTTTCTATGCCTTAATTTTGGGGGAAGTCCTGTTGAAACTTTATCTTGACATATACATCACCCTCATATAGTTTTTGAAATTCCTGTATCAAATTCTGATCATATTTCTATGGAAATAAAAACTGACTTTCTCATTATAGGCAGCGGGATTGCCGGACTGAGCTATGCTTTGAAAGTAAGCCCGTACGGCAGTGTAGCAATTGTCACGAAAAAGAATTCTGTTGAATCCGGCACCAACTATGCTCAGGGCGGCATTGCTGCTGTAATGGCGCCAGAGGATTCATTTGATCTGCACATGCAAGACACGTTTGTTGCAGGTGCTGGTCTGTGTCATGAGGACGTTGTAAAGCTGGTTGTTCAAGAAGGGCCTGAACGTATTAATGAGCTTATTAAATGGGGAGTGCCTTTCACCAAGGGCAAGCAGCACGGAAAAACTTTTTTTGATCTGGGCCGCGAAGGAGGCCACTCAATGCGCCGTATCCTTCACTGTAAGGATTTAACAGGCAGAGAAGTTGAGCGGATACTGCTTAAAAAAGTGGGGGACGATCCCAACATTCAGATATTTGAGAACCATATCTGCATAGACCTTATCACGTCAAAAAAACTGGGGCTTAAAAATACCGGCACAACAGTATGCTATGGGGTATATGTCCTTGATAATAACACGGAGAACATAAACACCTTTATTGCAAAGGTAACCGTGCTGGCCACAGGCGGTGCCGGAAAAACCTATCTCTATACCAGCAACCCCGACATAGCTACCGGAGACGGTACCGCCATGGCCTACCGTGCAGGAGCCCGGGTTGCCAATATGGAGTTCATCCAGTTTCATCCCACCTGCCTCTACCATCCGCAGGCAAAAAGTTTTCTTATCTCTGAAGCAGTCAGAGGCGAGGGCGGTATTCTGCGTTTAAAAGACGGAACACCCTTCATGGAGAAGTACCATCCGCTTAAGGATCTGGCCCCGCGTGACATCGTGGCCCGGGCAATCGATACGGAACTGAAAAAAAGCGGTGATGAGTGTGTTTTTTTGGATATTACCCATCGGCGCTCAAACTTTCTCAAACATCGCTTTCCCAATATTTACGAAAAATGCCTTTCTTTTAATATTAATATGGCAGCCACCCCCATCCCCGTAGTCCCTGCAGCGCATTATATCTGCGGTGGCGTGTTGACCAACAACTATGGGGAGACCAATATCCTGGGGCTGTTTGCTGTGGGTGAAGTTTCCTGCACCGGGCTCCACGGCGCAAACCGGCTTGCCAGCAACTCGCTCCTGGAAGCGCTTGTTTATGCGCATCGTGCTGCTCTCAAATCAGTAAAGGAACTCCATGAAAGAAGCTGTTATCAGGTGCC
>JAPLIX010000252.1:2292-3870 GCA_026388865.1 Pseudomonadota bacterium
CCGGCAATGCCACTGATATTGACGAGTCCGTAGTAATTTCCCACAACTGGGATGAGATCAGACGGCTTATGTGGCATTATGTGGGAATTGTGCGGTCAAATAAGCGGCTGGAGCGTGCACAGCGGAGGATTGAACTCCTAAAGCAGGAGATTACTGATTATTACTGGGATTTTATCATCACCGCAGATCTCATTGAACTGCGAAACATTGCCACGGTAGCAGAGCTGATCGTACGCTGCGCTCGCAAACGCAAAGAGAGCCGCGGCCTGCATTACACCCTGGATTATCCGAATAAAAATGATTCTTCCTGGAAAAAAGATACCATCATTCAACTCAGGCCCAAAAAAGAATCCAAGTCCGGGAAACCATCACGTGCCCAATCCGGCAAACGCACCAAACCGTCCCGTTTTTCCCTTTTCTCCACGATAGGAGAAGAATAGATCTGGCCGGCAGGCCGTGCAGAGCCCTGCAACTTCAATATTGCAGTCAGGGATCCCCTGCTGAAGCAGTTGCAGCCTGTTTGCCTCCCAGAGATTTAAAAACAGTTCCCCTCCCGACTCCCTGAAGACTGCAGTATAGAGATCAGTTTCTCTTTTAAAAACTCCTGCAACTGCCTCCTGAACGCGATAACAGCAGGGACCAATTGCCGGGCCAATCCCGGCTCTGATGGCTCCGGGGTCAGCGTGGTGTCGCAGCACCATTTCCCTGACTGTTTCTCCTGCAATGCCGGCAAGCGTGCCCCGCCATCCTGCATGAACAACGGCCACCATCTTCTGTTCAGGTGCAAACAGAATAACCGGTACACAGTCAGCAACTCGCACCATGAGCGTAAGGCCAGGCTTTTTTGTTGCTAGAGCATCATAACCATGCAAGAGAGGTTCCACGGCAAACGTACTCCTGCCAATGAAAGAATCATCAATCACTGCCAACTGGTTGCCATGAACCTGCTTTGATGCCACCAGCGCGGCAAGGTTAAACCCGAGTGCACTGCTTGCGATCTCATAATTTTTCACCACCCGTTCAGGCGCATCTTCTGTATCCGCCCCTAAATTGAGCGATGCGTAAGGAGCGCTGCTCGCGCCGCCAGATCTGGTTGAGATGGCATGCGTGAGGTTATTGAATTGCAGCAGATTTTCAAAAAACAAAAAGGGCACCCCATGCAAATACTTTTCTATCATCGGCTATGGCCCCTGTTTTTCAGATTATTATGTAATGAAAGCGCACTACTGTTTTTTTTCAATAGTCACCTGGCATAGTGAAGTATTCTGGGTGAGCTTGTTTATTACCGCGTCTCTGAAATGATCCGAAGCAAATAGAATACGCTCAGGAACAGCTGCATTCAACCGGGCCTCGACAGTAATGCCGCCATGATGGGAGCGGACAACAACATTGTCGCGACCCTCTATACCCAGGCGTTCTGCATCCAAGGGATTAATCTCAATCCATGCCCGGGGTCTCACGGCAAGCGGCCCCTCAGCATAGGTCGAGAGCGTACCGCAGTGGTAGAGAGAAGTCCCGGTTAAAAGCGTGAATGGATAGGCAGGATCTGATAGTATTGTATCCGCGGCATCGCCCGGA
>JAPLIX010000252.1:3881-4760 GCA_026388865.1 Pseudomonadota bacterium
GAGCTGCTTCCTTCTTTAACCATGGAGTCCCCTGACCATCTTCTGTTATTGGCCACTGCACGCCATTGCTGTTTTTTACTGCACGCTGTGCTCCCTTATAATAGGGTATTGCTGCTTCGATCTCCTGAAATATTTCCCCGGCACTGTGGTACTGGAATAAATTGTCAAAGCGTTGTGCAAGCTTCTGAATGATCTGCCAGTCAGGAAGCGCATTCCGGTACGGCGCTACTGCCCGGGCCATCCATTGAATGCGCCGCTCGCCGCTGGTAACAGAACCTTCCTTTTCAGCCCATGCTGCAGCCGGCAGGACACCGTGTGCAAGCTGTGCGGACTCGGTCATAAAAATGTCCTGCACCAGTAGAAAATCTAATTGTGCAAGCGCCGCTTGTGTTCTTTGTGAGTTTAAAAAGCTCATCACCGGGTCACATCCCATGAGATAGAGGCCTTTAATCTTGCCGCACTCTATCGCATCAGCAAGTTCTGATGCCTTTACTCCGGGCTGCCGGGAAATCTCTTTCTTCCATGCCTGTTGCACAAACTCGCTGTCGGCGAGTTCCCTGTATCCGGGAAGCAGGTCTGCCATGACACCCATATCACAGAGCCCCTGGAGGTTATTCCTGCCGACAGATAAAAAACATCCGCACCCTTCCCTGCCCAGATGCCCTGTCAGAAACATAATATTTACTGCCTGCTCTACAGCGCGCTCACCATTCTTCTGCCTCAGGAGAAAATCGCCGCAGATAATTGCGCCGGACGGGGAAGTCGCTATCTCCCCGGCGGCCTTCTCGATAAGGTGCACCGGCACGCCCGTATGCTCTGAGACCGTCGCCAGTGAAATAGCAGAAACAGCTTCCCTTAAACGGGCAAAGTTTTCCCGGC
>JAPLIX010000327.1 GCA_026388865.1 Pseudomonadota bacterium
CTACTCCAAAGGCGGCATCCAGCGCCAGGGTCGAAGCACAAGAATGTGCTGTCGGGCAAACCCCGCAGATGCGCTGGGTGATGCGCTGGGCATCACGGGGGTCGCGCCCCCGCAGAATAATTTCCAGTCCCCGGAAAAGCATACCGGAGCTGCGGGCTTCCTTGACCGTGCCGTTTTCCAGCACAGCCTCAATTTTGAGGTGTCCCTCAATACGCGTTACTGGATCGATGACAATTTTTGTGCTCATAGGCTCTCCTTAATTTAAAGAATGTTACGTAATCATTCTCCAGAGAATCAGTCTTGTTTCCTTCAGCAATGTCCGTTGTGCAAGCACGAAACAACTCTATTGCTGCATGAGGAATGCCTTCTGCAGCACCACAAACGCAGCAATGTCAGTTTAATAATGAACTGTATCAGGTAATTATGACGGTAGCTTCACAGCGTATTAAGGGGATAAGGAAGGGGTTACCGGCATACGTATAGAGAAGAAATCAGTATTTCCAGCAGATCGTGAAGTGCATGAGTGATGAGAGAGCAATCCAGTGCATGCAGAGAACGAGGAGCAACTCCTGCGCTCAGTCTTGAGTCATGGCTGTGTGATGCCCTTGAGATACGGTACTTTGATCAGATTGTAGTGCTTACCCCCGTCAAAAAAATAACCTTCACCCCATATAGGTGTTATCAAATTTATTTTATTCTTGTCAATAGTAAAATGCACTACAGGCTGTTCGGTGTTAATTTTTCGCGGGCTTTTCATTGTACCTGGCAAAAGTTGTTCAAACCTGACAGATTAAAGAAATATTTTTTGTTCTCGCGCTTATATATGTTATATTAACGAAAACAACTCGACAGCGTGCAGTGGTAATAATCAAGCGAAGGTTCCATGAACTCTCTGGTCAAAAGCCTCAGCCTTAAAGAAACCACGATCTACAGTTTTCCCTACACCTTTCTCACCAGACGCAGCGAGCCTATCATTATCAAGCCGGTTGATGACAAGATCTGCCCGCAGCTCATGAACATGTATCTTCATGAGCTGCCGCGCAATTCCTTTGATGGACTGCCGCCCATCAGGGATGACCGGTGCCGCACCTGGGTGCAGGGCATGGTCGAGCGGGGGGTCAACCTGGTCGCCCTATCCGTTGGAACGGGCGTGGTGGGCCATGCGGCGCTGTTCCCCATCAGCGAGAAAGTAAGCGAGATGCTGCTGGTGGTTGACCCAAAATACCAGAATCTGGGCATTGGAACGCAGCTCACGCGCTGCATTATTCAGCTTGCCAATGAATTATGCCTTGAGAAAATCTGGCTCTACGGGGAGATGAAGGATCAGAATGCCAAGCATGTGTATAAGAAATGCGGCTTTGAGTACCTGAGCCCTCATTATATTGAGGAAGTGGAAATGGTCTTTGACCTCAAACGCTACCAGAAGACCCTGGACGTGAAGGTCAGCCAGATCATGAACAAGAATGTGGTGACCCTGGACCGGAACAGCTCCTGCCTTGAAGCGCTGGATATATTCATCAGGCATAATTTCGGCGCCCTGCCGGTTATTGATGAAGAGAGCAGCGTAATCGGGATACTGTCGGAGACAGACCTGGTTGTAGAAACCAACCTCAATCTCCGGGTGGGCGACATCCTGACCATGGAAGTGGTCACCGTCCATGAGGGCTCAAATATTGAAAAGCTGATCAGGCTCTTTCAGTCAATGCGGCTGCGCTGCATTCCGGTGATAAATGACGAGAAAAAGCTGGTCGGGATTGTCGGCAGAAAAGATATTCTGAGCTATTACTACTTAAAATTCAGGTTAGGCCTTGACTTTGAAGATGCGTAACGCGCCGCTGACCCCATGCGCACGGGTTTCATTTAAAACCCTTGAAAAAAATGAAATCGCCTTGACAAGGAAAATACCCTGTGATACACCCAAACATCCGTTATTGGGGACGGAAACAGCAGTGTGTTTTTGGTAATTTAGCACGGCTCACGTACGTACTCACCTCTTTCGTAGAATAAAAATTATTTATTATATATCAGCTGTATTCCGCAGCCTGGTAATGACTGTGTGCCGGTTTTTTCCGGCGCGCTGCAGTTGGCTATTGCTATGCGCGAGAGCCGGTAAGCGCGGCACTACACCGGTGTAGTGCTATGCCCGGAAATTATTTCCCGGGCAGAAGAAGAACGTCACAGAAAAGAGTTTCTCCGCGGTATCTCCGGACAGATAGAAGCTGTTTGTAGCTCAGTTCATATTATAATAAGGAGAACACTATGCCGTACGATGCAACGAAGATGGCCGACTGGCAGATTTCAGAAGCAGCAGAAGAAAAGATGCCTACCCCGGATGAATGGCGTGCAAAGCTTGGCCTGAAGAAAGATGAAGTTATCCCCATGGGGAAGCTGGCCAAGCTTGATTTTCTGAAAATCATCGAGCGCCTCAAGGACCGGCCCGATGGCAAATATATAGAAGTGACTGCTATCACGCCAACCCCGCTCGGCGAAGGCAAAAGCACCACGTCAGTGGGATTGATTGAGGGGCTCGGATACCGGAAGAAAAGCGTGGGCGGCTGTCTCCGCCAGCCCTCAGGCGGGCCGACCATGAATGTGAAAGGCATGCAGCATGAGCGCAACTACAATGACGAGCAGCTGCAGCGGCTCACCAAAATGCGCCGGCTGGACATTGACCCCACCCGGGTGGAGATGGGCTGGATTATAGACTTCTGCGCCCAGAGCCTGAGAAATATCGTGATCGGGCTTGGCGGTCGTCAGGACGGTTACACCATGCAGTCAAAATTCGGCATTGCCGTGGGCTCCGAGTGCATGGCCATGCTTTCCATAGTAAAGGACCTTGCAGATTTGCGGCAGCGGCTGGATAAAATTACCGTAGCCTATGACAAGGCCGGCAAACCGGTAACGACCGGGGATCTTGAAGTGGGCGGCGCCATGTGCGCCTTCATGCGCGATACCATCAATCCAACGCTTATGAGCACCGCGGAATATCAGCCCTGCATGGTGCACGCCGGCCCCTTTGCCAATATTGCCGTGGGCCAGTCATCCATCATCGCCGACCGCATCGGCCTGAAGATGTTTGATTACCATGTGACTGAAAGCGGCTTTGCTGCCGATATCGGTTTTGAAAAGTTCTGGAACGTGAAGTGCCGCTTCAGCGGGTTAAAACCGCACGTTTCGGTGCTGACCACAACTATTCGGGCCCTCAAGATGCACGGCGGCGGCCCCAAGGTAGTCGCCGGCATAGCGCTTCCCGAAGAATACACGAAAGAGAATCTGGCCCTGCTGGAAAAGGGACTGGCAAACATGATTCACCACATCAACACCATCCGCAAGTCAGGCATCAACCCGGTGGTCTGCATCAACACCTTCCATACTGATACCAGGGAAGAGATTGAAATGGTAAAGAAGGCGGCAGAAGCTGCAGGTGCCCGCTGTGCCAAGTCCACGCACTGGGCGCAAGGCGGAGAAGGGGCCGTGGATCTGGCCGATGCGGTTATTGATGCCTGCAATGACAAGAATGACTTCAAGTTTCTTTACCCGAAAGAAATGAAGCTGCGCGACCGGGTGGCGCTCATTGCAAAAGAGGTCTATGGCGCTGACGGCGTGTCATGGTCAGCAGAGGCTGAGGCAAAGGCAAAGGCATTTGAAAAAGATCCGCAGTATGACGACTACGCCACCATGATGGTGAAGACCCATCTGAGCCTCACCCACGATCCCGCGCTGAAGGGCGTGCCCAAAGGCTGGACGCTGCCCATCCGGGATGTGCTCATTTATTCAGGGGCTCAGTTTCTCTGCCCGTGCGCGGGCACCATCAGCCTGATGCCGGGCACCAGCTCAAATCCGGCCTTCCGGCGCATTGACGTGGATGTGAAAACCGGAAAAGTGAGCGGGCTGTTTTAAAAGGCAGCTGTCAGCACGTATCTGGAAAGCCGGCGTTTTCATGCTGCACGCCGGCACCCGCTGACTGCATAAAGAAGACATGAGCATGCAGGGGTCAGAATTCAGACAGTTTTTATTCTGGATTCTGACTCCTGATTTTTGTATGCTGTAATAATGGAAAAAAT
>JAPLIX010000089.1:0-934 GCA_026388865.1 Pseudomonadota bacterium
CCGAGCCGGTCCATGGCGGCGGGGCGGTTGGTTTCAAGAAGCACATCCGCCGTTTCAATCATTCGGTTAATAATGGATTTGGCATCCTTGCTCTTCAGGTTGAGGGAGATGCTCTTTTTGTTGCGGTTAACGCTTAAAAAATAGGCGCTCTCTCCTTCAACAAAGGGCGGGCCCCAGGCCCGCGAGTCATCCCCTGAGCCCGGTGGCTCTACCTTGATAACCTCAGCTCCCATATCAGCCAGGAGCATGGTGCAGTAAGGGCCTGCCAGTGCCCGCGAAAAATCAAGAATCTTTATACCTTCCAGTGCGCGTGCCATATACCTGTTCCGACTTATTCCTTAATTTAGTTATATATCCCGCTCTCAAATACCCGTCATAATTTTTAACTATATGAATCTTGATGAAAATTGTCAACCCATTTTAGACCGAAAGAAAAAACGGGCGCCTGCCCCTGTTGCCACGCTGCAGCAGCCGGCGGCCTCACCTGAAAGTGCTTTGCAATATATCAAGCAGCAGCCGGATGTTTAAAAATGTTACAATAGCGGCAAGCAGCAAGAGGATGCAATTATCTATACGGGAATTTTTATAGGGACCCATCACCTTTTCTGATGCGGTTAAATAAATCTGCAGGAAAACGGTGATCGGCAGCTGCATGCTCAAAAATACCTGGGATAGAATCAGTCCCTGGAATGGTTTTTCAACAAAAAAAATCATTACGGTTGCGGCACAAAGAGTAATGACGACACCGGTTCTTGAAGAGGGGGTGCCAATATCATAGGGCTTGCCAAAGATTCCGGAAAATATGGAGCCGCCTGCAAGACCGGCGGTTAAGGTTGAGGAAATTCCTGAAAAAAGAAGGGCCAACGCAAACACCAGTGCGGCGCCGCTGCCCAGCAGCGGCGCCAGCATCTCCTGTGCCTGCTCTAGCTCGCTC
>JAPLIX010000089.1:962-2164 GCA_026388865.1 Pseudomonadota bacterium
CCTGATCGTTTTGTTGTCCTTAAGGTTCCACTGCCTGCTCTGAATGACTTCAGAATGCAGGAACAGGTTGTGCGGCATAACCACAGCTCCCAGGACGCTCATGGGCAGCATGATGGAGCCATCAGGTATGACGGGCACGACCCAGCCGACAGCAGCCTTTTTCCAGTCTATGGCAATAAGGCTCAGCTCGAATAAAAAGGCGAGGCCGATCAGGGAGACAAAGCCGATAATCAGCTTTTCAAGGCTGCTGTAGGAGTTCGCAAACAGCATCCACAGGACCAGCAGCGCAGTTAAAACCGCGCCCGCTGCTATGGGAAGGCGAAAGATCATGTTAAGGGCTATCGCCCCGCCGAGTATTTCCGCGAGCGCCGTTGAAATTGCGGCAAGCACTGCGGTGCCAAGCACGGTCCGGGACACAGCAGGCTTGAGATGGCTGGTTGCTGCCTCGGAAAGGCACAATCCGGTGGCAATGCCCAGGTGCGCGGCATTGTGCTGCAGGAAAATAAGCATCACCGTTGACAGGGTCACTACCCAGAGAAGCTCATAGCCGTAGAATGACCCGGTCGCCATATTGGCCGCCCAGTTCCCCGGATCAATAAATCCGACCGTAACCAGAAGCCCCGGGCCGATATATTTTAGAAATTCAAGGATGCCGAACCGGGAAGCAGATTTTTCTTTAACGCTCTGCCCTTTTTGCAGACACGGCATAGTGCTGTTTCACCCTTTTTCATTGTTACCTGTCTACTAGATATACTTTTTCTCTCGATTTCTTTCAATATAAAACAGAAAATTACAGTTATTCAAAACACGGGATCGCCACGCTCGCAATGACAGTGATCAGTAATGCAGCGTCATTGCGAGAAGCGTAAGCGACGACGCAATCTCAGCCTGAAAGATCACGTTAATTAAAATACTAACAGCGTATTTTGGAAAGTGCTGAATGGCACTCATGGGATGGGAATTTGCTGTCATGGGCTTGAGCCATCATCCTTTGCTTTTACTGCACGCATCCTATTGACACAAAATTAATTTATTCTATAGTGTAGTCCATGCGCATCGTACTCCTCTATCCGCCGCCATGGAAAATTCCTGCCCCCGGTGAAGACCCGGAGCGTTCAGGAGAAGGCCCTCCATCGAACTGGCATGCGAGTTATTGCTTTGACGGTGACACCCTGCACATCCCCTGCGGGCTGCTGAGCCTC
>JAPLIX010000320.1 GCA_026388865.1 Pseudomonadota bacterium
AATGCCATGGGGTCTGGCAGGAGAGAATTAGCAAGGCACCTAGCTGTTCCACGAAGATCAGGCGGTTTTGTTGTGGCGAAAAACCCCCCCTGCGCTCTAGTAATGACAGCAATATAAATTTTGGGGAATGTCCTGCAAGTTTCTTGTCTGTTTCTTGTCTTGACTAAAGCCCGGTAAGAAGATAAAAGAATAAGGAGTTAATAAAAGCTGTCAGCGTTCAGCTACCAGCTTTTTTCTGTTTTTGATGCGATATCTTTTTAAAAAACATATGATTAAAGACCGTCTACAAGAAATTATAGAGCAGGCCGTACTGACCTGCCGGCAGGAGGGACTGCTGCAAAGTGCGGCAATGCCGGCGTTTGCCGTTGAGGCTCCCAGGAATAAAGAGCATGGAGATTTTGCCACCAATGCTGCCATGCTTCTGGCTCCTGCGGAAAAAAAATCTCCCCGGGATATTGCCCGGCTGCTGGTCGATAAGCTGACAGGGAATTCCACTATCGTTGAGCGTATCGAAATCGCCGGTCCCGGCTTCATCAACTTTTATCTGCAGCATGAGGCGTGGTGCAGTGTTCTGGAAGAACTGGAACAGCAGGGGGAGCGGTTTGGCTCTACTGCTGCCGGCAGCGGCATAAAAATCCAGGTGGAGTTTGTCAGCGCCAATCCTACCGGCCCGCTCCATGTCGGGCACGGCCGGGGCGCGGCGCTTGGTGATGCCCTGGCAAATATTCTCGCGTTTGCGGGATACGAGGTGCAGCGGGAATATTATATTAATAATGTAGGAATCCAGATGCAGAATCTGGGGAAATCGGTCTATCTGAGATATCTGCAGCTGCTGAAACAGGATGTTGAATTTCCCGACGGCCTCTACAGGGGAGATTATATTCTCGGAGTAGCAAAAGAGGTGATCCTTAAGCACGGCGAGCGCTTTGTAAAAAGCCCCGAGCCGGAGGCCCTGCCTTTTTTTACCGACTTTGCCGCAACGCTTATTATGAGCGGCATCAAGGATGACCTGGCGCAGTTCGGCGTCCGCTTTGACAACTGGTTTTCAGAGAAAACGCTCTTTGAGCAGGGCGCTGTGCAGCGGTCAATTGATGAGCTGAAAGCCCGGGACCTCGCCTATGAGCATGAAGGGGCGCTCTGGTTTAGGACCACGAGGTTCGGCGATGAAAAAGACCGGGTTATGGTGAAGGAGGATGGCACGACCACCTACTTTGCTTCTGACATTGCCTATCACCGGGAAAAGTTCAGCCGCGGGTTTGCCCGGGTGATAGATATCTGGGGGGCTGACCATCACGGCTATGTGCCGCGCATGACGGGGGTGCTTCAGGCCCTGGGCATTGCTCCCGAAGGGTTCAACGTGATCCTGGTGCAGATGGTGAATCTGCTGCGGAGCGGCGTTCCCGTTGCCATGTCAACACGCTCCGGCGAATTTGTGACGCTGAAGGAGGTCATGGAGGAAGTAGGCAAAGATGCTGCCCGGTTTATTTTTCTCACCCGCCGGTCTGATGCCCAGCTTGACTTTGACCTTGAAGTGGCAAAAAAACAGAGCGATGAGAATCCGGTTTACTACGTGCAGTATGGCCATGCCCGCATCTGCAGCATTACCTCATTTGCCCGCGAGAAAAATATTCCGCTGCCGGCATTTCATGATATTAACCCGTACCTGCTTTCCGCAGCAGAAGAGATAGAGCTTATTAAAAAGATTGCCCAATTTCCGGAACTGGTGCTGGGCAGCGCCCAGGCCTTTGAGCCGCACCGCATTTCCATGTACCTGATGGAGCTGGTGGGCATGTTTCACAGCTATTACAGCAAGCATCGGGTCATTACCGATGACCTGAATATGAGCAGAGCGCGCCTGTTCCTGATCAACGGTATTCGCCGGGTGCTCAGGAACGGCCTTACGCTTTTGGGTGTACGTGCTCCGGAAAAAATGTAATACAGGCAGGCCGGATCTATGACAGAGCATAAGGATCGAGGAAAGAGCTTCCTGACCGGCGCAAAAGGGGCCCTGGTGCTTATTATCGCATCGGTTGGCAGTGTGGCGCTATTCTTTGCTGTCGCCCAGGTGGTTGATTTCATCACTTTCAAAAACAGCACCGCACAGCCCAGGCGGCTCCTGCCTTTTGAAACCCCGCCGCTGCCCGCAGCAGGGAATTCTAAAAATAATAATCATAAAGGTGCACAGAAGGTTGACCCTCCGTTGAAACTCGGGTTTTATACAGATCTATTCCGCACTGGACAGAACACCAGCCATCCTGAATTAAACCAGAAAAAGGCAGAGACAAAAACCGTACCAGTGAAAACACCTGCGGAAAGTGCTCCTCCGGCAAAGAATGCTCAGGAGCCTGACAATAGCGTGCCGGAACAGCCTGCTGCCGGCGCGCAGTATGTTCTGCAGCTGGGGGCATTTCAGAAAGCGGAGAAGGCGGCGCTGGTGGTTATTGAGCTAAAGAACGCAGGCTATACCGCATATACTGATACGATTACCGTGCCGGGGAAGGGCACCCTGATCAGAGTAAGACTGGGCGGATTCAGCGATGTGTCTGAAGCGCGGAAAAAAGCTGCAGAGATACAGGGCAAAACAAAAATCCCCGTGCTCATTTCAAAAAAATAATAAGTTTTTTTGATAACAAAGGAGTCAGCGAACGCATGTCTGATTATGGCGTAGTCTTTATAACCGCAGCTTCCCGTGAAGAAGCAGAAACTATCGCCGCGGCGCTGGTTGAAAAAAAACTTGCAGCCTGTGTGAATATAATTTCTGCGGTGCAGTCTGTATACTGGTGGGAGGGAAAAATCTGCAGGGAGCAGGAGGTCTTTCTGCTGGCAAAAACGAAAACCCGTCTTTTCCCACAGTTGGCAAGCGAAGTAAAAGCCCTGCACAGCTATAAGGTCCCGGAAATCATAATGCTTCCCATCTCTGACGGCTCCGCAGATTACCTGCAGTGGATACAGGACGTAACCGGATAAGCAGGAAATAATTGTTTCGCATTACTTGATTAATTTGATCTGAACCGGACAAAAAAGCGGGCGCTGGAAGGCGCGGTTAATCAGGACTTTCCCCAAAATTTATATAGCTGTCATTACTAGAGCGCAGGGGGGTTTTTTAGCCACAACAAAACCGCCTGATCTTCGTGGAACGGCAGGTGCCTGGCGAATTCTCTCCTGCCAGACCCCATGGCATTCCCCTGCGTCGAAGGCTCTGGAATTCCCGAATGCTTTCGGGACCCCGTACATGATACGCACGCCGCCGGGGTCGTGACGCAAGCCACTCAAGAATATTGTTGTGGCGTTAAAAACCCCCCTGCGCTCGTGCTCCACTTCTCTATCTTATCTTTTCACTGCGGTCATGCTGTTTGCCGGTTTTCTATGACTTAATTTTGGGGAATGTCCTGGCGGTTAATTGCTTGACAAAAAAAAATATGAATGGTATTCAAAATACTTTCCCAAAACAGGCAAGAATTTTTGTTTGCCAGCTTGTCAGCTTTGCATAATTACTTTGCCAACCTGACAGGAATTCTATCCGCTCCTGAATGCCGCTCGTGGCCCATAATTTTTAAATGCTTGTAATTGCTTTAAAATACTTTATTCAAGAATTATCCGGTTGGCATGTATTGTGCCAAATACTTTTATAGAGTTTTATCGCACGCATTCCTCACCCGAGGCTATATATAAAAAAATGATAACTGGCCTTTCAGGCAAACGTTAATTCCCAACTGAGAAAGGAGATAAGTTTATGGCAGATTTTATGATACCGACTCAATTTGGACTCAGCGACGAGCGGAAGATGATGCTCGAAACGCTCAAAAAGTTTAAGGAAAAAGAGTGCCCCAAGGACAAGATTGGAGAGTGGGACGAGCATGACCATTTCCCCAATGAAGTTTGGAAAAAGCTTGGACAGGAAGGTTTTCTGGGCGCATGCTTTCCTGAAGAGTACGGCGGAACCGGCGGAAACATTATTGATGAGACCCTTATTACAGAGGAAATCTCCAACAGTTTTTCTGCAATGGGCCTGTGCTACCTGACGGGTGTGTGCTTCGGCGGCATGTCAATACTTAAGTATGGTACTGAAGCGCAGAAGAAAAAATATCTTCCGCCCCTGATTGCCGGCGACTGGAACTTCGCGCTTTCTCTTACTGAGCCCGGCGGCGGCACTGATATTCTCGGCGCCCTCAAATCCCGCGCGGTGGAACAGCCGGACGGGAGTTTTATTGCCAACGGCGCCAAGATTTTTACCACCGGTCTCCACACGGCCAATACCGACGTGTTTATCGCCCGCACCGATGATATACCGAACAAGCCTGCCCGCGGTCTCAGCATTTTTCTTATTGACCGCGACAATATCGGGAAACAGGAAACAGACGGTGAGCTGATGAACCAGCCGTTCTGCAAGGGCGTCACCTATAACAAAATTAAGAAACTGGGAAGCCACATCCTGGCCTCCTTTGAAGTTGCTTTTGAAGATCTGAAACTTGCCAAGGACCAGATGCTTGGTGAGCGCGGCGCCGGCTGGTACAGCCTGCTTGCAACCCTGAATAATGAGCGCATTGTCTGCGCAGCAATCGCTGTCGGCCTTGCCCAGGGGTGCCTTGAAGAGGCGAACCAGTATGCAAAAGAGCGTGAGGCATTTGGCAAGCCCATCGGCCAGTACCAGGCAATTCAGCATCAGCTCGCTGACATGGCAACGGAAATCGAGCTTGGCCGCCTGATTACCTACAAGGCGGCCTGGATGCAGTCAATGGGCATGGAGTGCGGCGTTGAAGCTACCATGGCAAAAATGTACACCTCAGATATGGCGTTTCGCTGTAGGCATTCCGCTGCACCAACCGCGCTATGAGAATTCTTGCCGGTTACGGCTTCACCATGGAATATCATATCCAGAGATATTATAGAGACATCCGGCAGCTGGTGTTTGCTCCGATCACCAACGAGATGTCCAGGAACTTTATCGGGCAGGTAATGCTGGGCCAGAAAAAATCCTATTAATGAGGGATAGTTTTAATTCCCCCCAGGCAGCTAAACGCCTGGGGGGAATTAATCTTTAATTTTCTGGGGCCCGGCAACGGTTTCCCTTACCTTCCTTTAGAGTTTGTAAACAATCGCCTCATTACGCAATTGCCTGTAAACAACCAGAACACCTGTTGTCAACAACAGAATGATAAAACAAATTGATAACAAGGAGGCTCGATTATGGAGCAAAAATTCAACACCAGCTTAGTAACAAATTTTGGTCCCGCCAAAATGCTTCCTGATCTCAAGTTTGCTGAAATGGAGCCGGGATGGGACTGCGGCGGCGGTACCTACAAGGTAACAAAAGAAGAAGTTGATAAATTTGCGAAGCTGATGGGTGGTGCCAATAAAGGTGAGATAACGATACCGATTGGCATGATCTATATCTTTGGTCTTCGCATCTGCTGGGACCGGAAAGTATTTCTTGATGGCGCTATCAGAGCCGGGGACAAGATCAGTTTTTTCAAGCCGGCAAAGATTGGCGATACCATCACCACCAGGCTCTCCATTGCCGACAAGAAGGAAGTTAAAAAAGAAAAAGACGGCAAGGTGCGGATCAATAGGTTTCTCTATGTTGACATGAACGCAACCAACCAGAGCGGCGAGAAGATTGTTGAGATCCAGATGAGCTTCCTGCTGCCGGCAACAATGCAATAACCTTTTACGGATACATGGAGGACGCCATGAGTAAAATAGATTTCGCCAGCGTACAGGTAGGGGATACGCTTCCCTCAAAAAGCCTTGCTGTTACACAACAGCTTATCAATGAGTATGCCGACATCTGCGGCGATTACAACTCGATTCACGTCGATGTTGAGGGCATGAAGTCAAACACCATGTTCGGCGGATCAACCATCGCCCACGGCACCATCAACGTCGAGCCCGTGCTGCAGGCACTCTGCGACATCGAAGGCCTGCTGTGGCCTGCGGAAGGCAGCAAAATTGACCTGCAGTTCCGCGCGCCGGTGAAGCCGGGATTTACCCTGGTGAGCAACCTGGTGGTGAAAGAAAAGAAGACCGAAGGCGGTAAAAATATACTGGTCTGCGACATGAAGATCCAGAACAAAGACGGCGGTGACCTGGCTATGGGCAGCACCGTAATTGTCTGTTCGTAAAAAACGTGTTGTGTGTATCGCGGTCCGGACCGCGATACACACAACTGCGAGCGAATCCCGATCCGCGCACTGCGAATCATGATCCAAGATTTGAAAAATAAAACCGGAACCGCCGTTTCCGGAGGTTCCGGTTTTATTTTTAATAGTATAGCGGTTCTCAGTCGGTTAACATTTAAACGTATTCGGAGGATGTTCAATGAAAATTACCAAAGAAACAAAGATTGACTTGTTTACGCGCATGGTAAAAGTCAGAACCTTTGAAGATCAGACGGAAAAGATTTTTATGGCAGGCAAAGAAATGCCCGGCTTCCTGCACCTGTCGCAGGGCGAAGATGCCATGGCAGTAGGAACCTGCGCCAACCTGGAGATTAACGATGCCATTTACACCACCCACCGGGGCCATGGCTGTATCATTGCAAAAGGCGCAGACTTAAAGCCCATGATGGCAGAGCTGTTCGGACGCATTGACGGCTGCTGCAAGGGCCGCGCCGGCTCAATGCACTTTGCCGATGTGAAGACCGGCTGCATGGGCTCAAACGGAGTTGTCGGTGAGGGCATGCGGCTTGCCGTCGGCACCGCGTTCGCACAGAAATATAATAAGACCAACAACGTCACCGCCGTGTTCTTCGGCGAGGGCGCAACCGGCACCGGCTCATTCCATGAATCATTCAATATGGCAGCAACGCTGAAGCTACCGGTTATTTTTGTATGCAGCATTAACCTGTATGCCCAGATGACCCACAAGTCGGTCCATATAGCAATCGAAAACGTTGCGGAACGCGCTGCCGGCTACGGCGCGCCGGGCGTCACCATCGACGGCAACGATGTGGAGCTGGTGTATGAGGAAGTCGCTAAGGCGGTAAAACACTGCCGCGCCGGCAAGGGTCCCTACCTGGTCGAGGGTAAGACCTACCGCCACTACGGACACTATATCGGTGACCCCTGCAACTACCGGCCCGCCGGAGAGCTCGAAGAATGGATGAAGAAAGACCCGGTGGTGCTCTATGAGAAGAAGCTCTTGAAGGAAGGCGTTCTTGACGCAAAGGGCGTACAGCAGGTGAAAGACGAGTGTAAGAGACTGGTCGACGAGGCGGTTGAATACGCGCGCAAGAGCCCGCAGCCTGAGATTGAAGAACTCTACAAAGATATATTCGCATAAATCTATTTCTAACATAACACATGCATTGAACAATGAACAATCATTGACTGGAGGATAGATCGTATGGGAAAACCTGTAATGTTTCAGTGGGCAATTAATCATGCTATTGCAGAAGAGATGCGCAGAGATCCAACTGTTTTTATTATCGGTGAGGACGTCGGTAAACCCGGCGGGCCGTTCGGCGTGACCCGCGGCCTTTTTGATGAATTCGGCCCGGGGCGGGCGGTTGACACGCCGATCAGCGAAGGCACAATTGTGGGCATGTGCGCAGGCGCTGCCGCCGCAGGACTGCGGCCGGTTGCGGAAATCATGTTCATGAACTTCATCACGCTGTGCGTGGAAGAGCTTTACAACCAGGCGTCTAAGATGCACTGGATGTTCGGCGCCCAGGTGAAGGTGCCGATGGTCGTGCGCGCCCTGACCGCCGGCGGCTACGGCGCCGGCCCCCACCACTCATCATCCCTTGAGGGATGGTTCGCTTCCATGCCGGGCCTCAAAGTGGTCATGCCCAGCACCCCGGTCAACGCCAAGGGCCTTATGAAGGCAGCCATCCGCGATGACAACCCGGTTCTTTATGTCGAGCCGCTCTCATCCTACAAGCTGAAAGCAGAAATTCCGGAAGGCGACTTTATCACCCCCATCGGCAAGTGCGAGGTTGTTAAGGAAGGAAGCGATATAACCATCGTGACTGTCGGCCGCATGCTGCAGGAAGCGCTGAAGGCAGTTGACACGCTTGCAAAAGACGGCATCAAGCCGGAGCTGATTGACCTTTTGACGGTCAACCCCCTTGATATGGACACCATCTACGCGTCAGTGAAAAAGACCAACCGGCTGGTCATTATCCATGAGGCAAAGCAGACCATGGGCATCGGCGCCGAGATTGCAGCGTCGGTGCAGGAAACAATGTTTGACTGGCTTGATGCGCCGGTGGCGCGCGTTGCCGCTCCGTTCACGCACATCGCCTTCCAGCCCAAACTGGAGCAGCACTATCTGCCGGATGCAGCCAAGCTGGTTGACAAGGTTAAGCAAATGCTCGGTTGATGAACGACCTGCAGCGATCCTGAACGAGGTTTAACGAGGAAAG
>JAPLIX010000137.1 GCA_026388865.1 Pseudomonadota bacterium
TTTTCTTATTTCAGTATCTCACAAAGCGCAGTTATAACCTGTTCCTGTTCATCATCCGTCAAGCCGGGATACATGGGCAGTGAAAAAATCTCCTGAGCCGCTTTTTCAGTGTGCGGCAGGTCGCCGTCCCGGTAGACGAAATGCTGGTAGCCAGTCATCGTATGGATAGGCCAGGGATAACTGATATTTACCAGGATATCCCGTTTCTTTAGTTCGTCAATGATCCTGTCCCTTTCAGGATGCCGGCAGACATAGAGATAATACGCATGGTCATTGCCGGCCATTGTCTTGGGAAGTGTCAAACCCGTATCTGCAAGCATCCGGTCATAGCGCTCTGCAAGCTCTTTTCTCCTGGCAATATACTGAGGAAGATGTTTGAGTTTGCCACGCAGTACAGCAGCGTGCAGCTCATCAAGTCGTGAATTATAACCATGCTCCTGAGCGTAATAGGTTTTTTCCATGCCGTAAAAACGAAGCCGCATGAGCTTCGCATGTAGAATCTCGTCATCCGTAACTACCATGCCGCCATCACCATAACCGCCGAGAATCTTGGTGGGATAAAAGGAAAAGGCTGCTGCATCAGACATGGAGCCGGCCTTCCTGCCTTTAAATAGTGCCCCGTGGCTCTGAGCGCAGTCCTCACGTTCGGCAACATCAAGCACCCGATCCATATCAACGCACTGGCCATATAAATGTACCGGCAGTATACATTTTGTCTTCTCAGTTATGGTCTGTTCTATCAGGGTCGTATCCATTAGATACGTTTGCGGATCAATATCCACAAATCGTGGCACAGCTCCTGTTGAAACAATTGCCGAAACTGTAGGCACGGCAGTATTGGAAACCGTAATAACCTCATCCCCTTCACCGCAGTTTTGCAAGCTGATTCAAGAACAACTCTGTGCCCCATAAATTAAGTGACGGCTGTTCATGGTGCCGCACAAAACGCCGTACATCTTCGGCGGTTGCCTTCCAGTCCAGAGCTGAGATCTTCTGTTTAAGTTCGGCCCGAACCCAGTCTATATCCGCTGCGATGTTCTTTCCCTGCCATAGCCCAACCTGGTTCAAGGCTGATGATAAAAATTCAAAATTGATGTCCGTATTAAGGCTGGTGTACCAGAGAAAATCATACCAGTCACGGCCTTTAACATACTCCCGACAAAGTAACGCGTGGATTTTTCCAGCGAACATGCTGGCTGTATCCTGCGTTGTTACCGATGAAATAAACGGGAAATCCAGATATTTTATTTCCAGACGGCTGCCAGATGGCGGATTCGTGTCAACCTCAAGTTTAATGCGAATTTTTCGCAGAGTCCTGGTTTGTCCCGCGTGATTAAATTGAATACATTTGCCGATGGAATCATCCTTAAGAAATGCATTTTTAACCGCACCATCTGTCTTGGAACGATCGGTGACTTCACTATGGTAGCCATACGCTGCAAGTTCATCAGCCATCGCTTGTAAATGCGGTTTAAGTTCAAAATTCTGATCAGGATGCCGAAGAATAAAATCCATGTCCTCAGAAAACCGATTCAATCCATGGAAGATACGCAGACAGGTGCCGCCTTGAAAGGCAGCATGCTTAAAAAAGTCTGTTCGACCTAAGGCCGCCAATGCCACCTCCTGGGTGATCTCCCTGATAGCCTGTTCTTCTTCAATTTCTGACGTGCATTTGTAAGAATTGAGTCTTTCTTGAATCAGCTTGATACTCATAAGCTTAAATCCCTCTGCAGGCCTTTAATGAACGTTTGAATCCGGCGGCTCCGGTAGTTATCCGACAGCAAACGCAAACATTCAGCAGATAGACCCTCTAATTCCTGGGGCTCTACACGCAGGCTCTTGACGACCGGTTCAAGTCCTTCCCAATTTCGCTTATAAACATAAACATAATCGGTCAACGCTTTAAACGGCGAAGCCATCAGAAAGATATTGCCGCTTTCGTCAATAAATCTCTCAACGCCAGCGTAAAAAATATTTTGCGGCACACGCTTATAGGTAAACAGCCCTAACGGAGTTTTAAAATCCTTTGAATCCTTCAGGCTCACACTGGTACAGGCGTAAACGGCTTCTGGAATCCAGTTGTGATAGCTCAAAGCTGATTCCAGACTGATATATGATGGGTAGCCATACACCTGCTGGGCAATGGAGTATGTGTTGATGGGTTTTTTTCGATATTCAGGAGCCAGGCAGTACAGCCCGCGGCGGATATTGATGATTTCTCCATGGGCAATGGTACGTTTAATCAGGGCGTGCCTGCTGTTATCGCCTCCCGGCAATAATACCGACACATCCCGGCTGGAAAACAATCCGCTGGGAGCTTTATCGAAAAATTGTCTCGTTAGCCTGTTCATGGGGGATACCTATAAATATCTTATATACTGTCAAATTATGACAGTATCAAGAAAATTTTATAAAATTTCCCCAAAATAAGTTTTTTTTCAGTAACTGTCATCTGTCGACAGTTTATATGAAATAATAATAAAACATCCCAAGTGAACCAATTGCAAAAGTAACATGTATTGCGACTGCTTCGTCATCAATGAACAGAAACACGCACAAACATCGTGCATTGTCATTGCGGGCAAAGCGCGGCAATCCCGTTACTGAATACTTTTGCAATTACCTCATTGTATACCAATAAATAGACTACTGAATTGAGCACCGATGGAAAACTGTTATAGTTATTTCAGTATCGCATAAAGCGCCGAAACGACTTGTTCCTGTTCATCATCAGTTAATGAGGGATACATGGGCAGAGAAAATATTTTACGGGCAGCTTTTTCAGTATGAGGGAAATCCCCTTCCTTGTAGCCAAAAGACTGGTATCCGGACATTGTATGAATGGGCCAGGGATAGCTGATATTGACAAAGATGTCATGCTTTTTCAGTTCTTCAACGATCCTGTCCCGCTCAGAGTGCCGGCAGACATAGAGATAATACGCATGGTCATTGCCGGCCATTGTTATGGGAAGTATCAAATCTGTATCCGCCAGCATCCGGTCATAACGCGCTGCAAGCTCTTTTCTTCTGGTGAGATAGCAATCGAGATGTTTGAGCTTGCCACGCAATATAGCGGCGTGCAGTTCATCAAGCCGGGAATTATAACCATGTTCCAGGGCATAGTAGGCTTTCTCCATGCCGTAAAAACGCAGCCGCAAAAGCTTCTTATACAGTGCTTCGTCATCGGTAATAACCATGCCGCCATCACCATAGCCGCCGAGAATCTTGGTGGGATAAAAGGAAAAGGCTGCTGCATCGGACATGGAACCTGCTTTTTTTCCCTTAAACACTGCCCCGTGGCTCTGAGCGCAGTCCTCAAGAACTTTCAGCCCATAGCGTTCAGCAAGATCACGCACTCGGTCCATATCGACGCACTGGCCATACAAATGCACCGGCAGAATGCATTTTGTCTTCTCAGTTATGACCCGTTCTATCCGGGTCGTATCCATAAGGTACGTTTGCGGATCAATATCAACAAACCGGGGAGCCGCGCCTGTTGAAACAATTGCCGAAACTGTGGGCACGGCAGTATTAGAAACCGTAATAACCTCTTCTCCTGCACCGATGCCAAGAGCTTTCAGGCCGAGAAACAGTGCGTCAGTACCGCTGTTGACTCCTAAGCCGTACCGAACACCACAGTAACCGGCAAATTCCTGCTCAAATAATTTGACGTTTTCACCCAGTATCAGAGTGCCGGATTCAACCACCTTCTTTACCGCGGCAAACACCTCTTCTTTTTCCTGTTCATATTCCCTGAGATAGGCCCACACTCTTATGGTCATGTTTTTTATTCCTCTTGCGCGGCTTTTCGCAACCGGTGCAGTACGGTCGCATCGGATAAAAGATTTTGCATAAAAACCTGATACCTGTTTTGTTTGATTGCATCAAAGACACTTTGTAAGAAAACAGCAAAACTGTCAGTCGGCGGCGTTTTTATGCTTTTGTTTTGGTTTTGTGAACGAACTTTCAGCTCATTCTCCATGTCTGACGGGGGAGTGAAAAACCGGTCGATATCAACCGACATCCCCGGCCCCAGGATGTTTATACAGTTACGGTACTCGGTATTAAAATCAAAATGGCCAACCATTGAGCGTCCGCCCGGATATATTGCCAGCATGCTGAATGAGGTATCAACGCCGGTAGCGGCGCTTCGTGTGCAAACCCGGCAAAAGACCTCATCGGGTTCGTCATCAAAAAAAAGTCGTCCCGGGCTGACGGCGTACGGGCCAAGATCCCAAAGAGCGCCGCCACCCAGATGCCTTTGATAACGGAAATTATCTGCGGGCAGTGGGGGAAAAGAAAACGATACCAGCAACCTTGTCGGACGGGTCGCTGCCTGCAGGAAAAGATCACATGCCATCTGTATTTGTGGATGCCAGGCATAGACGGTTGCTTCCGCAAGACAGAGATTTTTTGCACGGGCAAAGGGCCTGTTCCGCCCATTCAGCGTGGCTGCTGTTGACAAGAGAGATATAGACGAGGTCAGCGTTACTTCTGGAAATGGCATCAGCATAGTCGTTGAACACGGTCCCATTGTATGCCGCTTCAGCTAAAAGGCCGGACGCAGAGCTGCGCGAGGCAATATCGATGCTGCTGATACCTTCAATTTTTCTCAACGCTGGCAAAATCCTTTTTTTTACGATTGCCGAGTAACTAATAATCAGGATGTTCATGAACAATTCTCAGTGTTTAAAACCGATACAGGCAAGCAGGGTGCGGGCATCAATATTCATGTACCCGTGTTTTAGAAATTCCATCACCTGCCCCAGGGTCATCCAGATATAATTTTCCGGGAGGTCAATCTTATCGGACTCTTTAAGCTCAATTACCATATTACGATTGAGGAAATGATAAAACCTCCCCCCCTCTTCGGACTGGATGACGCTGTAACGAATTTGTTGGGGAGCGGCATTAAGAAAATAATCAAGAAAAGGGATGTGGTACCCATGCTGACGTTTAAAGTTAACAGCGGAACATGAAACAGTCGGAGCGATTTCAATGATATCAATATTGCCGGGTTCGACTTTTGCCTGCATGAGAAAATGCAGCACACCGTTTATTTTTCTGGTAATAAACCCGAGCAGCCCCTGTTGAGGTTCTTTTAATAAAGGCTGGGTCCAGCTGAACACTTCCCTGGTGCCGGCCTCAACAGAAACCGCAATGACAGAAAACAGGGGGTGCTCTTCATGGGATATTTCCCTATCTGTCCGCTTCCATTGTTTAACATTTTTCAGGGGAATCCGCTCAACCGTAATGTGATATTTTGTTTTGAGCTCGGTAAACCAGCTGATTATTTCATCCGTAGTATTGCATGCATTACCACAAAATGAATCCATCAGGCTCCGAGAGAAATCGTCAAGACTGCTTGTATGCAACTCATGCATCATATCATCAATGGACTGTTCCCGGGAGACATCACTGGTCGGCATCGGAACACAGGAAAGAACAGTGCGCGCATCCATATTGACAAAATTATCTTCTTTGAGAAGTTTTTTTATCTGACCCAGCGTGAGCCAGCAAAAGTCATTAAAAATTTCAATATCATGATCTACCTCTACGATCATGTTCCGGTTACGCTTGCGCAAAAATCGGCCGGCCTGTTCCGTCTGCAGCTGGTCAATCAGAAAACGCGCGTTGCATCTTTCAAAGAAATATTCAAGATACGGCGGAAGACGCCCCCCATGGACCTGCGTAAAATTGCTCTTTGTTGCCTGTACCGTTGGCGAAAGCTGGAGCAGGTTTACATTTCCCGGCTCCATTTTGGCCTGCATGAGAAAATACGGGATGCCGTCAAATTTTCTGGTTATGATCCCGAGGATTCCTATCTCCGGCTGGTTTATAATCGGCTGTTCCCAGCATTGCGTCGAGCCAAAGTTTGTATTTATACGAATACCCTCGATAGTGAAAAAACGCCCTGAAGCATGTTTGAGATTCTGCGTTTCTTCTTCAAAATACCATTGCTGGAGAGATGAAAAGGGAATCTGCTCTACAAAAAAATGGTTTTCTTGCTTTTTGCGGGCAAACCAGTTCTTAAACGCTTCGGTGCTCTGAAAGCGGTTGTGCTCGGTGAGCGCGGAGAGCAGAAAATGTTTTGCAGGTGAAACGGATTTTATAGGTTGACTCATAAATAGAATACTATCAAACGAGATAGCTGTGGTGAGATTTTTCCATAAAACTGAAAACTATCAAAGTATG
>JAPLIX010000599.1 GCA_026388865.1 Pseudomonadota bacterium
AAAGTCTTCAAGCTCAGTCGGATTTTCCGGGTATAGTCGGACAATCAATGGTTTTAACCCGTACTTCTGTTCAATTTTATTGATTGCTGGTAAAACATTTTTATTCGTAAATGAAATTTCCCGCTCGCGTTTTTCCTGAAAGAAAACCTCGAAAAGAACCCCGTGTGCCACAAAGTGCAGCAAATATGGGTAATAAAATTCGATCGGCTTTCCAATTCCATTAAACCAGGCCGTCATATCATGTAAATCAACCGGGTAGTGGAGAAGACTCAGCAGGCTATGATGGAAGGCAACCAAGAGTTCTCCATTTTTTAAGGTGACCTCTTTTATCTTCCTTTTCTCATTAGATGGAAAATCAATTAGATCAACCAGTTTTTTCGTGGCAGCATTTTGCCCCGAGTATACACAGCAGCGGCCCAACCCCCTTTTGTCATCGTTTACGGCGATAAAAGCATCGCCTGTAAACTCAAACACAAGTGGTGCTGCATTTACATAATGAGCGCATTTAATAAAGAAGATGAATTTGTTTTCCGGCGAAAGCACAAATCTAATGAGCAACGAACGCGGTTTGTTTCTAAACTGTGGCCAGAAATTATTGCCGAGATCCGTTTCAATTTGATGTTTCAGCTTTTTATCCTGCCATCGCTTATGAAGTTCCGCTCTCGCTTCATCAAGAGAAACATACAGGTTCATTAAATCTCCTTATCCGATAAAAGGCTGCATGATGATTATTTTAGTTTTCACTTCTAAAGACTTTTGGATTATTGTCGAATTGTTTATCTTTGCTGAAAAAAGACGACAGCTGGCTTTCGCCTTTTGTATATTGATTCAATTTTGTTCCTGTATAAATGAGGGTGCCTATAAGCCAAAACAAGATGATCACGTAAAGGGCAAATAAGTAGGGGTGGTTTTTACTGAGTAAAAAAGCGGCTGCGATTGTAGAAGTAAATAGACAGACTAATCCGACAAAGGGCACAAATATAAAATTATTGTTTTTGCGTATGATATTGACCAGTGCGTGTTCGTGCTGTTGTTTATCTTTAATTAACTTTCCACCATAAACAACAGGACAGACTAAATGTTCCCATGACAGCAGAGATGTTTCAAGGAGCACATTGATTTTCCTTTCTATACAACCGATCTGTGTGCCTATTACATATATTTGAAAAAGATCATTCATGGCGAATGACATCACGATGAGCACCACCGGCGTAAATGGCAAAAATGCCAGGATGATGATATCGTTTATTTTCTTTAAAAGCGCTGGATTGTTAGCATTGCTTAGCACTTCTCTGAAAAAGTCGGCTGACGATACACCTTGGAAAGTAAGCGCCAGAGATCCCATTGAAATCAGATAGGATATGTAGTTGTTGAATTTTCTTATGCTCTCTTTGTGCATAAGCTTTTCATGCCAGAGGTTATTGTATTCTTGAAATAAGGCGTCGACTTTTTCCATTTCTAGCCCTCCGCAAACTTTAAGAAATATCTTCTACAAAAAGTTTCAGCCAGCTATCTTTCTTTAGGCCGCCGTAATAGTTTATTGCCAGTGTTCCGACTATCCCGGCAGTGGCTAAAAAGTATTCAGAGAAAAGTTTTAGAAAATATGCAGAAAGAGATTTTATCTGATGGATGGAAATATACTGTTGCAGTAATACTTGCCAATCTACTGGCCATGCTATTTGTTTGTGAAGAATGAAAAATATAATTGTATATAAAAAATCATATACAGAAATAAGCGGCAGGGAGAGCAGAAGAGACAAAGGAGCCAATAGCAGCCATGGCATCATGGGCCTGCACGCTGTCTGGCATCTTTTCCTTGCCCATCTGATGCCATATACTGGTCCCACAACCAAGAGTATGCTTATCTCTGATATATAATCGTTTGCTCCAGGTGTTTTGCTGTATTTTAGGATGAATATTTGGGAAACATTCACTATAAGCGCTAGGCATGATGCAAAAAACAGGTGATAAACAAGAATGGCTGGTATTGAAAGGGCTAGCAGTTTAAATGTCTTTCTTTCGTAAAGACCCAATTCTTTTTTTAATTCTTCAAAATCTTCCGCCCATTCATCTGGTGGTTTAGTCATGATTCAGCCCCCTATAGTTAAGATTTATTATATTTTGTCCAATAGAGATATTTTGTAGCAATAAATTAAAGCATTAGGCATATTAATATATCTAATGGTTATAAATATCAACATAAATTGATTGCATTGGTTTGTTCAAGCCCGCCTGCTTCAATGACATTATTGGGCAGGAGGAAAACATGACAACCAAGGAGCTTTTTGGCAGAAGGATTCGAGAAATTCGAAAGCAGAAGAAGTTGTCTCAAGAGCAGGTTGCCGAAAAGGCAGGCATAAGCTCAAATTATTTGAGCAGAATTGAATGCGGCAAGGAAAACCCGACGCTTGATATGCTTATAAAACTTGGCGATGCCTTAAAAGCGGGCATATGGGAGATGTTTGATTTTGGACATGCGGTTAGTGCAAGGGAATTGAAAGAAGTCATCCAGAAGTTTTCTCAAAAAGCCGACGAAGATACCCTCCGAACGATCGTAAAAAT
>JAPLIX010000291.1 GCA_026388865.1 Pseudomonadota bacterium
AATCGCGTTATAGGGGCACTGCTCGTCGCATATCAGACAGAGCTTGTTCTCAGCCCACACTAGGCAGCGCTCCCTGTCGATGACCGCGGTGCCGAGCTTGGCGTTCTTTTTTTCTTCAAGAGGAAGCGCCCTGATGGCGCCGGTGGGGCATACCTGGCCGCAGAGGCTGCAGTTCTGGTCGCACCCGGCAAGCCGGGGCACGATGCGCGGCGACCACAGGCCGTCAAGCCCGCTTTCCCAGAGGCAGGGCTGCAGGGTGTTGGTGAGGCACACCTTCATACACTCTCCGCAGCGGATGCATTTTGCTAAAAAAGATTTTTCTGGCAGAGCGCCAGGCGGCCGTATCAGCCGGGGACTTGCCAGTTTCGTAAATGGCGAGGTCTTAAGGCTTACCGCGGCGAGGGCTCCCGCGCCAAGTGATAGAAAGAGGCCCCGGCGCGAAAGATCAAAGGAAGTATTAAACCCTGCGGGAGAGCTGCTGAACGCGGGCTTAAAACTGATTGCAGACTGCGGGCAGATGGCTGAGCAGTGCAGGCACTGGATGCACTCCGCGGCGGCAGTCTCCTCCGGCTCCTTCGGGATTGCGGCCATGGGGCACTCGCGATGACACTTCATGCAGCGGTTGCAGGCATCGCTCACCTGCCGCTTGAACATTCCCCAGCGAGCGAAGACGCTTAAGAGCGCGCCCAGCGGGCAGATGGTTCTGCACCAGAACCGTTCGGCAAAATAATTCAGAAACAGGATGCCGCTAAAGATGAAAAGAGTTAATACATTCAGATAGAAGAGCGGCTGCATAAACTGCTTGTGAGACAGGGTGATTAATTGCAATTGCGCGGCCAGGGGACGCAGCGCATCAAGGCCGCTGTTGAGTAGAAGAAATACGAGCGGGTAGAGGAGTAGCGTATAGACCCTGGTTACAAACGAGATCGGGTCGAACCAGCCGGCAAGGTTGAAGCCCAGCAGGCAGCACATAATGAGGGCGAGCAGGAGGTAATACTTGGGCTGCGCAGCTGAAGTATTTTCTCCCGGGAGCGTTTTCTTCCGGGGGAAAAGCTGATTGGAGAAATCAATGAGCGTGCCGAGCGGGCACACATAGCCGCAGAAGAAGCGGCCGAAAAGAAGGGCGGCAGCGACCGTGATGAGCGAGAGGAGCAGCGCTGCGTGAATCTGCCGTGACGCGAGCATGGTGGTGAGCGCAGCAAGCGGATCAAGCTTCAGGAAAAGATCGACCGGGAAGGACGACGGCAGCGGGTCGGCAGCGAGGAAAAAGAGCACGGTAAAAAGAACGAGAAACAGCGACTGGACAAATCTTCTCATACCCGCGCTTTGAGAATTTTTATGGCGTTCATGTCCATGGTGCCAAGGCCCATGGCATGGGCGGCCGCAATGTGTTTCACCTGGCTGGCCTGGAATTTCTGACCGTACCAGTCGACCAGGGTCACGCCGAGCGCGTCAACCGCGACCGGGTCGCGTCCGGCAATGATAGTCTCTGGTTTTTCAATCTTTCCCGGCCCTGATGGTCCGAAGTTTAACAGGGCGCGGGATGCGTCAAGCACGGTTAAATCAATCTTTACGGCAGATACCAGGTCAGCGATGGCCTGGTTGATGTCAACTTTTGCGTGAAAGTATTCGCGGTCCCACATAATGCCCATCAGCCCCTTCATGCCGAGGCTCACGCCGGTGGTGGTGTGGGATTTTGCCGTGGGGATGCTGATGAACACATCGCTTTCAAGAACGTCCTTCATGATTTTAACTGAGGTGATAGCTTTTCCTTTGGGGACCGGGATGTCGCGGAAGAATTTTTCCTCAGTGAGGGCGAAGGTGTAGACATTAGGTATCTGTTTGCACATATCAGCAATACCTGAGAGCCGCAAACACGGCTCGGGCCGGTTGAACGGATAATCGAGCACCAGCACTTCCTTTGCGCCAGCGTC
>JAPLIX010000350.1 GCA_026388865.1 Pseudomonadota bacterium
ATCGGAGTTCCGACACTGTCTCATCAAGTGATTGTAATTTTTGAATTACTACCCCATTAAACATTGGCTGATAATTGAAATAAATTTATATCTCTTGCAGACGCCTATCAGAAGATTTGACCCCAATTTCTTTTCTTTAAAACTTCCCAGTCTTTTTCAGACAGAGGGCTGACGATGTTCCCCGTAATGGTTATGGCATCCTGCATACAACCAAAAGA
This sequence comes from Pseudomonadota bacterium, assembly GCA_026388865.1. Lineage (GTDB taxonomy): Bacteria > Desulfobacterota > WTBG01 > CAIYCZ01 > CAIYCZ01 > JAPLIX01. The sequence continues at coordinate 219 of JAPLIX010000350.1, forward strand.
GCTTTTAGCCTCAATCGTGGGCGGGGGCGCAGAAACTAATGCAACAGGTTTACCGTCCTTGGTTATTAGCAGAGGTTTTCTGGTTTTTTAACCTTTTGTAATAAAGCCAAACAAGTGGTTTTAAATTTTGCAACAGGGACGGTTTCCATATATACACTCCATGATGATTTGTATGAAAATTATCATGCTGAATAGACATAGTCAAGATGCTTCTTGTGTCCGCGTTATATGCGCGCTCTGCGTTAAGTTAGGGGAATAAGGAAACGCAGCTTCCTCTCTTGTTTTTTTCTGTTATGTTGCCATTTTGATTTCCGTGATCACAATACCTTAAAATTGAAATGCACGACGGCTTATTTGTACACATAGGTAGTGCCGCACCCGGTGCGCGGTGTTGCTCCCGGCTTCTGTCCCGGTAAAATCTTTAAGCGCGTCACGGCTTTCTCCTTGAAAATTCGAACGATATATTTTATAAGAAGACATGGTATCACGCTAACGGTGGCACACAGCGTATGGGAACACGGCAGATCGAGCGACTCTATAAAAAAATGATCACGTTTGAAAACGCCGCAGGCGGCCAGGGAAATATTGATCCGCGGATCAGGTCGGAAATATTTCAAACCATCATGAATGAGATGGAAGGCCTCCTGAAAAAGCTGAAGCGCAGCAAACACGGCTCCCGGCAAGCAGAAGAGCTTGGGCTGCAGATCCGCCGGCTTCTGCTCAAAGAGGTGCAGGTTATTATTGATGAGTACGTTCTTTCGCAGCAGAACGGCACTGTCGAGCGCTGGAAAGAGATGTATGGCGACATCCATTATTACATTAAGAATTTCTACTCCTACCGCACGGAGAGCCGGTTCAGGGGCAACGGCTCCATTGGAACTGCCTGCGGGTTTTACGAAACAGACGAGTAATCGGAGGCCGGCAGAGATCCGGGTCCAGATGAATTGAAAGGGAGGACGCTATGTCATTTGATGAAGAAATCACCACCCTGGCGCAGGATATCATGCGCTCCAGAAAAATAGTTGCCCTGAGCGGTGCCGGTATGTCTGTTGAGAGTGATATTGCCTCGTTTCGCGGAAAAGGGGGGCTGTGGGAGAAATATGACCCTGAAGAGTATGCCCACATTTCAACGCTGCGACACCATCCGGAAAAAGCCTGGATACTGCTTGGCGCCATGCAGAAAGAGATAGCCAAGGCAAAGCCGAACCGGGGGCACTATGCACTGGCAGAGCTTGAGCAGCTGGGGTTCCTGAAGACCATTATCACGCAGAATGTTGACGGCCTGCACCACCTGGCAGGAAACAGGGATGTCATCGAGTTCCACGGCAACCTGCAGACGGTCACCTGCATGGACTGCGGCCATCACCTGTCAAGCTCAGAGATTTCACTTGACGATATTCCGCCGCGCTGCAGCAAATGCAAGGGCGTGTACAAGCCGGACTGCATATTTTTTGGCGAGGCCATCCCGGTCGAGGCGCTTACCCGCGCGCATCAGGAATCGCGAACCTGTGACCTGATGCTGGTGCTCGGGACCTCGGCGGTGGTGTATCCCGCGGCGAGCATGCCGGAGATTGCAAAAAGCGCAGGGGCCAGAGTGGTGGAAATAAATCCCTCCGAAACCGTGCTCACCCGGTTTGTCTCTGATTACATTATTCTTGGCAAGACCGGGGATGTGCTGCCCAAAGTTGTAGACAGGATCAAGACGCTAAAAAAAGACTAGCAGGCTGTTGAAAAACATCCATCTGCTGCGTTGCGCTCATCCTTTGTCATTGCGGCGTACCATGAAGTACGCCTCATTCCTCGTGATTTCGCGCGCCTTACATCTGGATATTTTTGACCAGCCTGGGAGAAAACTACTTTTTCAACAATCTGCTAGAATTCTACCTGGGCCTGCAAGTAGAAATAATTCACATCCTTTCTTTCTCCTGTTGCCTGCCTGAAGATATCATTGGTAAAAAAGCGGTTGGCGCTTGCCAGGATATTCACCTTTTCTGACAGCTCGTACGTGAGAAACAGGTCAGTTTCACAGCCTACGGTCTTGGAATAGCCGTCAGGCGTTTTGTCTGCGGTAAAGTGATGCCAGTCAAGGCACAGCGACAACTTCGGGCTGAGCTTTATTGATGATGAAACCGTGATCACCTTCATGCCGCTCGCGCGCACTTCTCCTATCTCAATCCCGCTCACATCCGGTACCACGTTCATATCACCAAACAGCGATGAATCATTATAAAGACTTCCCTGGAATTCGCGAAAGGTGTTGTCTTTACTGTTGCTGTCGCCGGTGCCGAACGCATAGCTCGCCATCAGGCGCGGCTCATAGGGCAACGCCAGCTCATAGGTCAGGTCGACGTGGCCGCCATACGCCCGAATTTGGTCATCCCCGACCCGGTCAAAATTGCGCAACCTGCCAAACTGATACATGGGCTCAACCTCGAGGTTGAGGCGCTCAAGCATTTTCATGGCAAACCGGGTGCCGGCAGTGAACCACAGCGGGCTGTCAGAGAGGTGCTCCTCGAGATTTTTAAAGCCGTGCCGGTTGTAAAAAAAATAGAAATCCCAATCGATATCCTTAATGCCGCTGTAGGTGCTGTAAAAGCCATAGAGACCGGGCTGCTCCGCCTTATTGCTGGTGAAGCTTACCAGGCGCGCGGCAATTAAATCAACGGTAAGATCTGGCAGCGGCTGTACTATAATTTTTGCCCCGTCCCAGGTGAGTCCCCGGTAAAAGTCATCGTTACCCATAAAGAATGCTGAGCCGTACACAAAGTCCTGCCGGCCAACCTTCAGGGCAACGGGCAGGGGGCAGAAGTTGCGTAACTCCACATACGACTGGTACACGGAAAGCCGGTCCTCATTGTCATAGCCGCCCCAGCGTCCGTAAAATTGCGGCTCAAAATAAAGCCGCACCCAGTCGGCAGGATTTGACTCGACGTGAACGCGGGTTCTGTTCAGCAGCTGTGTTTCGCTTTTGCCCGGATCATAGCTGAAGTCTTCCAGCGACTGGTTTTGAGTTGCATCATAGCGCAAGCGCACCTGACCGCCATAGCTGAACAGTTTATTCTTTTCCTCTTTCTGCTCCTCTGCCGCCTGAGCAGACGGACTCAGGGCAAGGAACGTTATGGTAATAATGAGTGCGTTCCACAGTCTTTTCATCTTCTAAAACCTCCTGCATGCATATTTTCTCCGGAAGCATTTGATCGCCGACGCTCACCGCAACGTCAAGTGCCCAGAAAATTAGCGTAGATTAAAAGCTGTTGTCAAGTATTTTGATGGATACTGAAGGAGGGATACGGTAACGTACAGGAACTAAGTGCCAGTGGATGAATGCGGCTTTTTCAGGGCACCAGGAAATTTCTACTTGCGCCATGCTGATTCCACATCACTAATTTCCAGCCCCTTGTCCTCCAATCGCCGGCAGATTCACTTTTTCAATATACCCCTTAAACGAGCCCATGCCGCCGCCCTCGCTTACCTGACGAAGAATTCCAAGGGAATTGGTGACCACAATCCCTGAAAGAAGCGTTACCCCCTTCGGCTGAAACACTTCAGGTGCAAGAGGCGTTGTGGCGCCGACGATTGCAACAGCGCGGCAATTACGGCATGCCTCAAGAAGTCCCGGCAGGGTGTTGTTGAGGATGGAAGTTGCGGTGATGATGGCGACCGTGCATGAAGGCAGCAGGTTATAAGCCTTATCTTCAGAAAATATACCGGGCCCTGTTTTCAATATATTCTCAAATACCAGGAGTTCCCTGACCTTTGGTTTAAGCACCGGCATGAGCGGAGGGAAATAGCCGACCATTCCCACCCGGTCGTCCGTGCCGCAGGCCAGCACTTCAAGGATATCTCCCGCGAGTAATTCTTCACGGTTACGGTTTATCAGTGCATTTGCCGTTGCCAGACCGACTGCCCGCTCCAGAAGATTCGGGGATGAGAGATACGCCAGGGTTTCAGACGCCGTTTTCCCTGCGACGGGCCGCTTGCCCTGGAAAACATCGCAGCCCGGGGGAAGGAATTCCTTAAAAGTATAGGCAACGCCGGCAGAACCGTCATCAAGAAGCACGGCCGTGTAACACAGGCCGATACGCACATCTGCTACGGTGCGGTCATGAGCCAGGCCTGCGGCATATTCCCTGAGCTGCTGCAGAATCATAGGTTGGTTACTGATTGCGGTATACTGTTCAATCCGCGCCCCCTGAATCAGCCATTTAGTTGGCGCCGCCCTTTGATTCAAAATCTTTTATCGCTGCCTGCAGCGCGGCAATGCCTGAGAGCGAGCAGTTCTTGCTCATTTCCGGCACCCCTTCAAGCGCGATTATAATGTCATCATCGGTGAGCTGTTTTGCTTCATCCAGTGTCTTGCCCAGGGCAAGCTCGGTACACATGCTGCTTGCCGCAATCGCTCCGGCACAGCCATTGGATTTAAATTTAATGTCTTGTATCTTTCCCGCTTCAACTTTAATCCAGAGTTCCATCTGGTCCCCGCACTCGGGATCGCCAATGAGGGCAGCCCCATCGGCTCCCGGAATCTCGCCGATATTCCGGGGGTTGGTAGAATGCGCCTGCACCAGCTCATTATAAAAAAGTATGGGCCCTTCCGGTATTACCAGCTCTTCTTCCGGCTCCGGCTCTTTTCTGTAGAGGTCCATCCAGTCATCAGATTTTTTGTTCATAACTTACCTGTCACCTTATGCCGTTAAAAACGTATCAGTCGCTGCCTTCGCCGAAGGCAGGGATTATATGCTTCACCCGCCTCCCGGTTTTGTGCTGCAGGACGGACTGTAGCAGGTCTCCTGCGTGCCGCAGTCGGAGCCGCTGGTCTCAGCGTTTCCAATTGATGGCGCGGACAGCAGCTTTTGCAGGTCAACGCTGCTGCACTTTTTGCATTGCAGCGGATCGCTGTGGCCGCCGATAGTGGTTAAAATCTCAAACACCGCGCCACAGGTCCGGCATTTGTATTCATAGATTGGCATTGTGCTTATCACCTCCTGTCAGTTTTTAATAATAACATTTTTCCCGCTGTTGCTCAAGGTTTAGCTGCTGGTTACGGGCTGCCCCTTATTCCGCTCTCTTCCACACATCCTTGGTTGTGCCCTCGGTGGGGTGGATATGGAGAAATATTATCTCATCCGGCTCAACGCGGATGAAGTTGAAGCGCCGGACGATCTCCATGACCTCTGCGTGCAGTTCCTCTGCAGAGGCTGACCCTTCCCGGGGCCGCTCCTGCATCATCTTCTCAATCGCCTGAAAGATGCCGAACTGTTTTGCCCGCGCCACGACTTCTTCTTGATTATTATTTACATTAAACAGAGGGGCGGTTCCCTCTATCTGCAGGCTGCGATTGAGCTTGCTGTGGTCCAGGGGGTGATAAATGCCGACCGCCACTTTGGGGTTTGAGCGGATGTTGCGGATTTTCAGGCCCGGCTCCCCCGCAATCCAGATGGTCAGCCCGTCGCAAGACCGTGCCTGAGCGGGCAACCGGGTTTGGTTGAGGTCCCGGGCCGGGAACTTGCCTCATCAAGAAACTCCCTAATTTCCCGTTCCAGCATTTCCCTGCTTTTGGTGTGTTTCTGAATACCGTCGATAGCTTCTGCATTCTTTTCCGCTGCGCTCATAGAGACTCCTTCTCTGATAGTATAGTTAGCGTTCTGTCGCATATTTCATTTTCCAGGCATTCATGCCGCCGATCACGCTGTAGACATGGGTGAACCCGAGGGACTTGAGATGTGAGCCGGCAATGTTTGCCCGGTAGCCTGCTGCGCAGACAACGCTGATATGGGTTTCCCTGGCCATTTCAAGTCCCTGTTTTATCATAAGGGAAAGAGGGATATGCACGGCCCCCGCAATGTGACCCTGCCGCCATTCATCATCCGTCCGCACATCGAGCACCCGGTGATCCGAATATTTTTCAAGCACCCGTTTCAGGCCGTGGATTGAAAGCTGCGGCAGAAACCCGGTCTCCTCGCCCTGAAAAACCCATTCCATAATCCCGATGCTGTATCCCGCGATGCGGGTATAGCCGGCCCCAATGAACTGCGCCACGGCTTGGTCAATATCCTGTTTGCTGTTTGCCAGAAGCGCTATCTCCTGCTCCGGCTTAACGGCAATTCTCAGCCAGTTGACCGACTGCGGTGACAGGCCGATGTTGATACTGCCCGGAATGTGGGCAGCGCCAAAGGAAGGCGCATCGCGCAGATCAATAATAGTTTTGCCAGCAGCAACAAACGCCTTTATATCCGCGTAGCCGAACTGCACTATTTGAGGGAGATTTTTTTCCATAGCGGGCACCTATTGTTTTGTGTATTACATTATGTATGAATGTTTAACATAAATCAATCGAATCTCAAGACCCAAATGACGACGAACTGGCGCCTGAATTATTAAAAACGTATCAGGGAAGAGCGAGAGAAAAATGAAGAAAAGAAAAAACAACATCACAGAAAAGCTCGCTCATTATCTCTTGACCAAAGAATAAAATTACGGTAAGGTTCCAATATGGTTCCATTATGCATTATTGGAGGTATTGATTTATGGCAACTATTACCCTGAAAAACATACCCGAGCAACTGCATAAAAAGATAAAACAAAGGGCTGTGCAGCACCATCGCAGTTTAAACAGCGAAATTATTTCTTGCCTTGAGCGTGCATTGGGAAGCAGTCCGATAGATACAGAGGCACTTATAACTCGAGCACGGGATCTGCGCAGTAAATTATCTATCAGGCTTACTAATAGAGATATTACCCTGCTGAAAAATCAGGGCCGACCATGATTGTTGTTGATACAAATGTGATTGCCTACTTCTGGCTGCCCGGGGTGTATACCGCATGTGCCGAACGGGCTTTGAACAAAGATAATGAATGGGCCGCTCCAATTCTCTGGCGTTCGGAATTTCGCAATATTCTTGCCGGCTATATGCGCCGCAGAGCTCTCAATATTGATATGGCAGTTCAGCTTATGGAATATGCAGAAGCACAGATGAAAGGCAGAGAATATATTGTTGAATCCGGGCGTATATTAAACCTTGTTAACATTTCACTGTGCTCTGCATACGATTGTGAATTTGTTGCGCTCGCTGAAGATTTAGGGGTGCCCTTAATTACTACGGATAAAAAAGTCATTCGCACCTTTCCGTCAATTGTAATACCGCTGGATAAATTTGTTAAATAGCTATGTGAGGTAATTTATGGCAGCGAGCGTTCAAATTAACTAACAGCCATCGGAAATTATTGATGCGGTAAAAAGGATGAAGAAAAAGGACAGGGACGCCTTTTGGGAGGATTTGATCGCAGCCACTTCTCCAGAATATTTTTCAAGCATAAAAGAGGCACGCGCTGACTACAAGGCTGGCCGGACAATGACGCATAAGGAAATCTTTGGCGAGTGAGACGCCAGAAAATAGCTGCGCTATAATAAAAAATGGCGGAGAGCGTTTATTTGCTCTTCCGCCATTTTGCTTTTAACAGGTTGCGGTGCTGTTTAATCTTCCATTGATATTGCATTTTCCGGGCACTCATCCACGCAGGTGCCGCAGTCAACGCAGGTGTCGGCATCAATTTTGGCTTTCTCATTTACCGTTATTGCGTCCACGGGGCACACCTCGGCACAATTGCCGCAACCGGTGCATTTTTCAAGTTCAACCTTTGCTGCCATAGATAGTATCCTTTCCTTCAATACGTTAACGTCTCATGCTTCTCCGCGCGCGAGAGCATTTCCAGTGTTTTGCCAAACTCCGGGCCTGGCGTTTTTGTTCTAAATTATATATGCATTATTTGCCGGAAAGGAGCAACTGCTGTTGCAGGCTGGTACCGGCATTTTC
>JAPLIX010000190.1 GCA_026388865.1 Pseudomonadota bacterium
CAACGCCTATGAGCGCCGCATCGGCCATTGTGAGCTGGCGCATCAGGGCACGCTGTTCCTTGATGAAATAACCGAGCTCTCACCCTACACCCAGGCAAAGATACTGCGGTACCTACAGGAACGGGAGTTCATGCGCGTGGGCGGTAACAAGCCCATATCAGTTGATACCCGGCTGATAGCAGCTACGAATCAAAATCTTGAAGAGGCGTTGAAAAATAAAAAGATCCGTGAAGACTTCTATTACCGAATCAACATTGTGCCCATTGTACTGCCGCCCCTCAGAGAACGCAGAGAAGATATACCCCTCCTGGTGGACTATTTTTTGAATAAAATAACTGCAGATGAGGGACGAGAGCCTCTGGAAATAACGGCAGATGCAATGGAAATTTTCAAAAACTACGATTGGCCGGGCAATGTCCGGGAAATGGAAAACCTCATCGAGCGGCTTGTTGCCCTCTCCCTGGATAGTGTTATAACGCCGGCAACCATTCCCCAGCATATCTGCCAAAATAATGGGCCGATCGTAACTGATAAATTTAATGATACCTATAATAAAGATGTGCTGAATGGCAAGATGTCACTTGAAGAAGCGGAATCTGAATTTAACCGCGATATTATTTTAAATGCGCTGGAGAAATCTGATTACGTCCAATCACGGGCGGCCAAGGTGCTCGGCATTACCCGAAGAATTCTCAAATATAAAATGGACAAACTGGGGATCAGCAGTCCGGATGAGGAATCATTATAATGTGTTCATCTCTGCACAAAAAGGTTTTTAGTTATTTTATGATGTTTATTCAAGAGGTTATAAATTTAGAAACAATTTTTTGTGCAAAAACGTAAATTAACTTCAGTTCAGCACTCTTTTTACCTATCACCCTCCACTACCTGTCATAAAATTACCATCATATTTAAGTAAGTTAGAATAATTAAATATTAATACTAACTCTTTTGCTTTGGCAAACTACTTGCAAAGTCTTCTGTTGTTATTAAATACCCATGCCTCATCTCATTTCCTTAACATCTAAAAAAGACGAGGAGAACTAGTAATGACTGAAAAGCCCAACATCCTGATTGTTGATGATGAACTTGGCCCCCGTGAATCATTGCGGATGATATTAAAGCCTTCCTATAATATCTTTATTGCTGAGGATGGCTACCAGGCCCTTGAAATAATAAAACAAGTACCCATTGATTTAATTACCCTTGACCTGAGGATGCCCGGACTTTCTGGTATTGATGTTTTAAAGGAGGTCAGAGAATCCAATAAAGATATCCAGGTAATTGTCATTACAGGTTATGGGTCATTGGGAACGATAACCACGGCAAGTCAGTACGGAGTTTATGACTATATTTCCAAGCCGTTTAATGTTTCCGATGTGACGATGGTGGTACAAAAATCGCTTGATAAAAAGAAATTCGGCACTGACATTAAAAAGCTCCTGAAAGATATCGAGACACTTCGTGGAATATCTAAAATAGACCGAACAAAAAAGATATTCGAGAAGTGTGCCGTTTTCATTAAGGATTTAGCAAAAAAAGGCGTTACCATAATTAATGCCCAGGATAGGGCAAACGAC
>JAPLIX010000160.1 GCA_026388865.1 Pseudomonadota bacterium
ACCTTTGCCATAATGAAAGTATATCTTGATAACTGGCGCTGGCAGGGTGTGCCGTTTTATCTGACTTCAGGGAAGCGGCTGTCAAGAAAGCTCACGCAGATCATCATTCAATTCAAGGAAGTTCCCCATTCCGTGTTTCGCCACATTCTGGGTGAACACATCAGCGCCAACCGGCTTACCCTGGGAATTCAGCCGGATGAGAAAATAATGCTCACCTTTCAGACCAAACATCCGGGAACCCGGGTGTGCCTGCGCTCGGTGACTATGGATTTCAGCTACAACCAGAACTACACCGGCCCCGCCCTTGATGCATACGAAAAAGTGCTTCTGGACTGCATGCACGGCGACCAGATGCTTTTCTGGCGACAGGATGCGGCAGAGCTGTGCTGGTCATTCCTCACGCCGGTGCTGGAGACCTGCGAAGACTGTGGAGAACGGGCAGCGCATCTCGATTTCTACGAGGCCGGAACCTGGGGCCCTGAAACAGCCCGTGATCTCATACGGCCGATATCATTACAGACGGGGTAAATAGATAATATGCAGCGCTTCGCTCTTTTCGAGCTCAAGCTCAATACGGTCATTTCTGATGCCCAGGCTGAGCGTACCCTTTGACCGGGCACCTTCCATCCCGCACATTTCCCGCAGTATCTCAAGCCCCCGCGCCAGCATGGACTCGGGCGCTGCCGACAGCATGTGTTCTGTGCCCGGCGCGGCTATCAAAACCGGGCAGCCTTTTTCCAGAATAATTTTTTGTGCTCTGCTTTCAATGGCATCAAGCACTACTAAGGCAAGATATTTCAAACTCACCTCATCAGCGTCTTCGTGGCTTTCTGTTTTCCAGTTGCTGTCCGCCCAGCTTTTAAGAGCGTCTGCGGGATTTGTTTCCAGATAGCAGCTGATGAGATTCTGCAATGCCAGGTGTGCGCTTGTTACGTCCTTCATGGAGCCCTCCTTTAATAAATGTGCTTATTTGACGGTCATTTCTTAGTTTATTTTCAACTACATCCAGTGCCTGTCTTTAATTATATTTTTTATTCCTGCTAATACATTTAGCACAAAAATATTTAAAAGCTACCGTCTATTAATTTGAAAACATTATAAAAAAGAGTGCTAAAGGCACTTTATAAACATCCCGATAGGGAAACTAAACAGCATGGTATTTGAAAACAAGCGGTCCGAGACCAGTACCTGCAACAGGCACCTGGGGACCCTTTGAATGTGTCTCGTATGAGCGTGTCTTAAGTTCAAGCCTCTTGACTGAAATGGATAATAAATCGAATATATTGCAGTATAATGCTTTTTCTTACACGGCATATCTTACACGGCATAAGGGGATACTATATAGAAAAGGCATCAGAGAATCGTTTCAGCTTCTCTTGTGCCTTTTTTTACAGCACTTTTCAAAATCCTTACCATAAGGGCATTACAAAATCCCCCGAAAAACTATTGCCCGCCTGCACCGCGTACATTCCCTGGTGCGCGGCTTCTTCTCAATATTGTTTAGGGCATAAAACATTTTATTTCGTGCAGACTGAAAATCGTTGACGGCAGCCCTGTTTTTGATACAAGTAAACAAAAAGAGGTGACCAGTGAAAATATCAGTTGTTATTCCAACGCGTAATGAAGAGGGCATGATCAGGGAAATTATTGATGGTTGCCGCCCGTATGCAGACGAACTCCTGGTTGTTGATGGCCATTCAACAGACAAAACGCGGGAGATCGCAGAAGCTGCCGGGGTGAAAGTAATCGTTGATAACGGGAAAGGCAAGGGCGCTGCGTTACGGCAGGCTGCTACGGTTGTAACCGGCGATATTATTGTCTTTATTGATGCGGATGGTTCCCATGACCCCAGGGATATTCCCAAGCTTGTCGAGCCTATAATCAAAGGAGAAGCTGATCATGTTTCCGGTTCACGGCTCATTGGCGGCTCAAGCGAGCTGCATGGCGGCTTTGATGAATGCTTCCGCCTTATGGGCAGCTCGTTTATTACTGCCTGCATCAACTGGAGATTTAAAGTGGTGTTGAGCGAAAGCCAGAACGGATTTCGCGCCATCAAAACCGATGTGATCAAACAGCTCGGCTTGGAGGAGAACATCACGACCATCGAGCAGGAAATGATCATGAAGACCCTTAAGAAAGGCTTCAGAATGGCGGAAGTGCCGACCCACGAGCACAAGCGCAAGATGGGTTACTCCAAGATCAGTCTCAAAAAGGTCTGGTTCAGGTATTGCTATACCGTGGTAAAGTATCTATTTTATTAGGTCGTGAAATTAACAAGTCTTATTCTTATTTGATTGTGTGCGTTTCATGGCATTGTCCTAATGACTTCTATCGATATCCAGTGTTTTTTTAGAAAATTGAGCGGGGCACTATGTTCCTTATTTCCGACAAAAAACTGCTTGCAATAATAGTATTAATAGCGATTGCATTACGGGTCTTTTACTGTGTGGGCTTTATTGGTAAAAATCTACAGGATGATGGTGTGTATATTACAGAAGCCCAAAAGATACTTGATGGGAGAGTACATTTTAATAAACTTACTTTTGAGAAACCACTTAACCCAATAGAACAATTCCCGTTACGAATTGGTTTCAATTACCCTCTTGCTCTTTGCATTAAACTATTTGGGAAATCTGATATAAGTTTGTCATTATTTCCAATACTGTGCTCAATCGTTATGCTTTTTACTACTTATAAAATAGCATTAATATCATATAATAGAACAACAGCACTTATGGCTTCGGGATTATTTGCAATATTTCCATTTGATATACTTTGGTCAACAAGGGTCTTATCAGATGAAACAGTTGGTATGTGGATTGCTCTTGCCTTTCTGATGTTCTTAGGTGAAAAAACAAAACATATAATTCTGTGTGGAATCTGTTTGGGGATGGCTTATTTAAATAAGTCTATAGCAATACCATTTGCCGCTTTATTTTTAATGCTGACTGTGTATAAGAAACCAATAAATGCCATCTATTTTGTGTTTGGTTTTTGTGTAGTGTGGTCACTTGAATACTGGTTGTATGGAAGCATGTTTTACCACTACAGAGTTGATGCATCAACCAACGTCTTCAAGTTTGTAAAAGACGGATCAGGGGAAATTCCATTTGGTTATATTACTATAAAATTTGCACACTATCTTATATGGTATTTTGAATTTTTACTTATGGGAGTAAAAGAGGCTACAGAAGGAATGAGGGGGGATTTGGCATTTACCTATCTTGCCATAATAGGAATGAGCATTAGAAGCAATAAGAATGGATTGTTTTTGCTGATATTTACCATCTTAACATACCTCATTCTTGAAATTGCTCCAATTGGGTTTGCCATAAAAAACAACACTTTGGTATGGGAACGCATTATAAGTCAAGCAAGGTTTTTGACTGTACTCACAGTTCCTCTTGTAATATTTGCCGCAGTCGGATTAATACAATTATATAGGAGGTGTAGCATGCTTGGGATTGTGGCGGGAATATTACTACTTATAACATCATATTATAGCCTTACCACTAACTATCATGTATTAATATTGGAGAAGTTGAGGAAATGAAGCAGGGCTTTTGAAGATATTAATAATAAAAAATCTTTGCAGAGGATTATTTTAATAAGGGTGTTATAAAATCAAATTCTGGTGATACCCCCGGGTTTAGGGAAATAAGAAATTTCCACTGTAGACCTTTTGTATAACAACTTATTGCGGTAAGTACAATACGCAGAAGAGAGCAGGCTATGTGTCAAAATGTGGACTTGTCGGTCTTGCTGCAATCTCTCGTTATGGTTGTAACGTCAGGTTAATATTTTTAAGTTCCCCCTTTATTAAAAAAACAACTATATTTTCCAGGAAACATCTGCGTTATTTAACAGTTTTGACAGTTCCGGCTTTACCTTTTGCTGCATATACTTTATACATCGCTTTTCAAAAAAACAAAATCTTCTATCTGATGGTTCTGAATTGCAGAAATAGAGTATGAAAATATTACTCTTAAATCCCCCAACGCTGGACAACAAAAAATTCATCCGCGAAGGGCGCTGCACC
>JAPLIX010000249.1 GCA_026388865.1 Pseudomonadota bacterium
AACATAGAATCACTTACCCCTCGAAACTCGTTACTCATCCAGTCCTCCGTAGCCACCATCTTTCAATTTCGATTCGACTCCAGAAGACTCGCATAGCACACGAATTTTTTGAGAATGTACTGCGGAGGGTGGACGCTCAGCACTCATTTCTCAGCACTTTACCTCAAATAATCAGCTCCTCTGTCAGCCCTGGGGCGCACGGCAGCGCAGAGAGTTTATCTGATTTCTCATTTTGCAAAATATTGATCTCAACCGCGGTCCCGGCAGGCGCGTCACTGTAGCGGGCGCAGATGGAAGCGGCGAGCATAAGAAGATCCAGGCTCAAAAGGCTGCCTGATTCCAGCGCTGGTATGAGCACGGCCGGCCCCGGGATTTCTTCAGGGGCAATGAGGATGTCGTCGGGCCTGCGCAGTTCCTCAATTTTATTATTCTCCAGCTCGTTTCTCCCCACGATGCATTTGACCTGTTCGTTGAGCCTTACGTGACGGCCGACCTTAAGCAGTTCTATATCGCGCACCAAGAAATTCTCTTTATGCTGCATCAGGTCTTTGAGGCGCTTGCTGAAGTTGGGTTCGGTCAGCCTGCAGCCGCCGGCGGGCTCCGGGAACTGCGTGATGCCGTACTTGAGGGCGAGTTTCATCTGGGGTTTCCGGGACCGGCCCTGGATGTCAAGCAGCAGCTCGCGATCGACTTTTCCCTCAAGCTCAGGTCTGGTCATGGGCAGAAGCTTTGCGCTCAGGGGGCGCAGGATATATTCCTCATAGCCTGATTCCCTGGCCACCTTGCATGCGTTTACCCGCCTCCCTGAACATCAGCGCGTGGCAATCGATGCACGGATTCATAGCGCTGCCGTAGCCGTGTTTGGGGTGCTTGAGCATTTTCAAGTGAGCTTCGGTAAAATCAATGACATGCAGGGGGACCTTGAGCATAGCCGCGGCTTTCTGCGCGTTCTCCGGCCCGAAAAAGGGCGTGATAAAGGCCACTGCCTCAATATGTATATTCTGTTCTCTGAGAACACGGATTGCCAGTATGCTGTCGAGACCGCCTGATAAAAGGCCGATGCCAATCGATTTCGGAGTAACCTGTTGCGCCGTCATATATGTCAGCTCCAGAATAGATGCTTACGTTTCGGAATCAAAGCGTTAGAAGGGAAAATGATATTGTACTATGGACTGCCGGAACTATTATAGCTTATTTATACACATAATGCCCTGTTTTGAAGGTTTTTCCGCACATATTTTTAAATGAGGAAACAGGCGGAAAAAAGTTCTTGACTGCGTCCCTGAAAATTATTATAAGTTAACCGACTGGTCAGTATAGTAATAATAAAAGCGCTGAGGCAATGAAACAAAAAAAAGACACAGACAATAGAAAAGAACAGATCCTGGAGGCTGCCCTGATTTGCTTCAACAAGGGAGGCTATTATAAAACCAGTATTGATGATATCGCGGCAAAGGCCAAAATAAGCAAGGGCGGCATATATTATCATTTTAACTCCAAGGATGAGCTGTTCCTGGAACTGTTTGATTTCAAGGTGAACAGATATTTTGAACAGCTCACGATGTACGTGCAGTCAAAAAAAGATCCGGCGGAGCGGATGCTCGCTCTGGCAAAAAGAACGGGAGACGTGCTTAAAGAAAACAGCGACTTTTTCAAGTTCTGCCTGGAATTTCTATCAATGGGAGTCAGGGAGCCTGGTATTCGCAAGGGCATGACCCATTTTTACAAAAACACGGTTAAAACCTTTATCGACATTATTAACGAGGGTATTGCCAGCGGCGGACTGAAGAAGATGAACCCGGAGAAGACGGCCCGTGTGATGTATTTTCTTTTTATGGGTACTTTTTTCACCTATTTCTCGACCAATATTGATTTTGATCTTATTGACCAGGAAACGTTTAACATGGAAGCTCAGGCAGACTGAGTTTTGTAAAGATTTTTTGCCCGGATAGTGTGCTGACTGGTCAGTACACTATCCGGCACTCGACACAACAGAACAGTTAACGCAGGAGAGGGCATATGAGCTTACCAAAGGGAGCATACCAGGCACTGGAAGACGCGCTGGGGGCGCAATACGTGTGCGATGAGCCGGCAGTTACCAGCGCCTACAGTTATATGTGGCTTATTTACAGCACCCACGCGGCGTCAGGGCGGTACCGGCCTGCCGCGGTGGCGCTGCCCGGAAGCACCGAGGACGTGCAGACCATCATAAAAATCGCCAACCGCTATAAATTCAATTACATCCCGGTGGGCACCAATCTGCTGCCGCCCACCATTCCGGTCCGGCCGGATACGGTCATTATCGACCCGAAGCGGATGGACAAAATCATCGAAATTGATCAGAAGAATATGTACGCGGTGGTTCAGCCGTATGTAACCTATGCTCAGCTTCAGGCCGAGGTGATGAAACTGGGGCTGACCATCACGGTTGCCGAGGCTGGCTCCCAGGTGTCGGTTGTCGCCAATAACATGTTCCAGGGCATGGGCGGCACCGGGCATAAGTTTGGCTACAACCGGGGCGTGCTGGGCTGCGACTGGATTCTCCCCAACGGCGACCTGTTGCATCTCGGCTCGCGCGGCAACGCCGGCGGCGAATGGTTCTGGGGCGACTGCGCCGGGATGAATCTGAAAGGGCTGCTGCGCGGCGACTCGGGCCACTGCGGCGGGCTGGGCATGGTTACGGCCATGGCGGTCAAACTCTTCCCCTATCCGGGACCGCCGGTGTTTCCAGTGAAAGGGAAAAACCCGAACTTCACCGCGGAGTTTCCGCACGACCGGTTCAGGCTAAACCTCATAAAATTCCCCGAACGGAAAACGCTGATCAATGCCATGTATGAGATCGGACACGCTGAAATCGCCGCGGCTGTGCATGAGGAGCCGGCAAGCATGATTCTCTCCTATGCCTCTCCGTCTGTTGAGTATTTCTGGGAGCGCTGGCCGGAGTTCCAGAAGCAGTGGCGCAATATAATGTCAGTCGTACTCATCGGCTTTTCCTCTTCGCGCCAGGTGGAATACGAGCAGAAAGTGCTTGACGCAATTGTCAGCGAGCTGGGCGGCGAATACATCCGCGAAAACTCGGAGCTGTGGAAAACAGCGGAAGACAATCTGGGCGAAAACCTGCGAACCGGGTCTTCCAACCGCCTGTTCCGCATCGCCGGCGACTTTTTTGTCATC
>JAPLIX010000356.1 GCA_026388865.1 Pseudomonadota bacterium
GGGCGCAGCGCTCTGTTTTCTGAGCAGCAGCAGGATGCGGGACAGGGCAGCGGGCAAAGCAGCCATCGCGCTGGCGCTGCCGGTGATCGCATTTGGTGTTTACAGCTACTGGTTTAATGCCATCCATGGGCCGACCTACTCATCGCTGCAGCAGTGGCAGTGGATGATAGAAGATGTGAAAAACCCCCTGCGCCTCTTCTCTAAGGCCATGCACCGGCCGTTTCTTATCCTGGAGTTCCTCGGCTTGAGCCTAATCCCGGTCAGCCTTTCGCTGCTGCCCTCGCCGGGCGAGTGGCTGCGGCCGCGGCAGACATCGTACGTGCTGCTGTTCTGCACCGCGGGCGTGGTCTTATTTCTGCTGGAGCACGCGGGAATTTATTCTTCAGTATACACCTGGATGAACGGCTTTCATTTCGCCTATGTCTCGGAATACGGCTATCGCGGTTCTGAGCATGTGCTGCAGCTCTTCTATAAGATTATCGATGTCCTTGCGATATTTTCAATTCTAACGCTCATCTACGGTCTCGTCAAAGCGCGCAACAGCATATCCAGCCGGTCAGCTGCTTCTGTGCTTCCCCTGTTTTTCTTCATGGGAGGGCTGCAGGTGCTGTACCTGCTGCTCGTGCGCTATAAATTTACCCGCTACTATCTGGTCATTATTCCGTTTTTTATTCTCTGGGGCCTGCAGTTTTTAAAAGAGCGCCGCATGCAGAAAAAGTATTTTATTCCCCTGCTTGCAGGCTTCGCGGTGGTATCTGTTATGGGGACACAGGACTTTTTAAGCTTCAACGAAGCGCGCTGGAAACTGGGGGAGAAGCTGCTCGGCAGCGGCATGCCAGCGCGTACCGTGTCGGCAGGATTTCCCTTTGACTGCTGGCACAACATGGACTACTGCCGCGCGCACCCCGCAGATATTGTCCCGCAGAAATATGATATTCCCTGGTGGTTTGAAGAGCTGTTGCCGGCAATGGACGCGCAGTATCTTATCAGCGCTTCGCCGGTCCCGTCGGGATTCTATTACCTGAAATATTTTTGCACTGACCGCTATACGGTTATTGATGCAGCTGACTATTACAGCCTTCTGTACCTGAAGACCATGAGGCTTTTTGTCCTCAAAAGAGAGAAGCATTCTGCACCTGAAAAAGCGGGCGAAATGTATTATAATTTTATAAACAACTTCAGCGGGGCACATGTGCGGGACAGCGGCCCGGTACCTGCCGGCGGCATAACGATAAGCTCTCTGAATATGGCCACGGGCTCTAAACGCGCGCTTGCGCAGCCGGCGGAAACGCGTGCAACCTTTCGCCTCGGCCTTCCGCACCAGCCATGCAGGCTCAGGTTCTCCCTGGCACAACTGCCACCGGTTCCGTCGTCAGGAGGGTCCGGCGTCCTGTTTAAAATATTTTTGAACAATAACCTGTTGGAGAACCTTTTTGACACGGCAAAAATGGCCGGAGAAGAGCAGCAGATGTCCTTTGTTAAACCGCGCGGCAATTTATTAAAGCCGCGCATCCTCTATCTCGAGTATCTGCCTCCCCGACACGCTGCTGCTGACAGCGCCCGGGATGAGATAACGCTTGATATGTCACGATTTTCTGGTATGACAGTTGAGATTACATTTGCCGTTGAGCCGGGCCCGCAACCCGGTGCGCCGTCAAGCACCGGGCTGTGGGGCGAGCCGGTAATAGAAACATACTGAATCAATCCGGCAGCAGGCTGGTCACGCACGGTGGGCAGCACTGCCAGGCAGCCGACTACTAGATCCCGTTAGTCCTTTAGTTGTTATGTTCGCGTTATTTTGGCAAGAAAAATTCGAAACACGAATATCGAAGCACGAAACAAATTAAAAATAAAAATGTTCCAAACCTCAAAACAGCATTGTTCACCAGATTCGTTTTTAAATTTTTCTTTTTGGTCATTTGAATTTGTTTCGTATTTCTGATTTCGATATTCGGATTTGGTTCTGGCTTATCCGGGTTAGGGAAAATATAATTTATGGCACACCGTATTGAAGTAGGATTTAAATCTGCTATCAGGGATGCGCTGGGAGAAAAAGTGCGCAAGAGGATTAAGGATGACCTCAACATGGCGGTAGCAGCGGTGCGCACTATTGAAGTCTATACCGTGGACATGGATCTGGGGAGCGATGAGCTTACGGCACTGGCTGCCGGGCCGTTTTCCGATCCCGTCATTCAGGAATACCTGATTGACCGGCCTCTGGCACGGGAGTTTGACTGGCTGATCGAGGTAGGCCTCAGGCCCGGTGTCACTGACAACGTGGGGCGGACCGCACGGGAGGCGCTGGCGCTGCTGCTCAACAGATCCCCCAGCATTGATGAAAAGGTCTATGCCTCGCGCCAGTATCTCATCTGCGGGGATCTTGACCGGGCAGGGGCAGAGCACATTGCTAAAGACCTGCTGGCCAATGAGCTGATACAGCATTTTGAAATATTTTCGCGCGCAGCGTTTGATTATGAGCGGGGGGTTCCGGCGAAAGCTCCGCGGGTCAGGGAAAGCGCGGCCCTTACGGTGGAGGAGATTGATCTTAATGATTCCGCTGAAGAGCTTATGCGCATCAGCAGGGAGCGGCTGCTGGCGCTCAGTCTTTCCGAGATGAAGGTGCTGCAGGCCTATTTCGCCAGGGAAGATGTCCGCGCGCAGCGACAGCAGGTTGGCCTCGGGGCACGGGCAACCGATGTGGAGCTGGAAGCACTTGCCCAGACCTGGTCGGAGCATTGCAAACATAAAATTTTCAACGCCGCGATTGAATACGCTGATGAGCGGGGGCAGCAGACGGTCATCAACAGCCTGTTTGATACCTATATCAGGGGCGCAACCCGGAAGGTGAGGTCAAAGCTTGGCGACCGTGACTGGTGTGTTTCAGTATTCACCGATAATGCCGGCATCATTTCCTGGGATGATCACCATAACCTGGTTTTCAAAGTGGAGACCCATAACAGCCCGTCGGCCCTTGACCCCTATGGCGGCGCGCTCACCGGCATTGTCGGCGTGAACCGCGATCCGCTGGGCACGGGCAAGGGGTCGCGCCTCATCTTCAATACCGATGTGTTCTGCTTTGCCACACCGTTTTATGAAGAGCCGCTGCCGCCGCGCATTCTGCATCCCCGGCGAATTTATGAAGGCGTGCGGGAAGGGGTTGAGCACGGCGGCAATAAAAGCGGAATACCGACCGTCAACGGCAGCATCGTGTTCGATGACCGGTTTCTGGGAAAGCCCCTGGTCTATTGCGGAACTGCCGGCATCATGCCCCGTGAGATTCTCGGCGCGCCTTCGCACACCAAAGAGGTGCGGCCGGGGGACCTGATTGTCATGACCGGCGGCCGCATTGGAAAAGACGGTATCCATGGCGCAACCTTTTCCTCTGAAGAGCTTCATGAAGGCTCTCCGGTGACGGCAGTGCAGATAGGAGACCCGATTACCCAGAAGCGGATGATCGATTTTTTGCTTACCGCGCGCGATCGCGGCCTCTACCGCTGTATCACTGATAACGGGGCCGGGGGCCTGTCATCTTCGGTGGGAGAAATGGCCCAGCACTCTAACGGCTGCGAGCTGGATCTGAAAGCTGCTCCTCTTAAATATGCAGGCCTGCAGCCCTGGGAGATTCTCCTGTCAGAAGCGCAGGAGCGCATGACCCTGGCAGTGCCGCCGAAAGAGCGTGAAGAGTTTATGACCCTGGCACAGAACATGGGCGTGGAAGCAACGGTCCTCGGCCATTTTATTGACAGCGGCTATTTTCACATTTTATATGACGGGAAAACCGTCGCCTGCCTGGATATGCAGTTTCTCCATGCGGGGCTGCCCCGCATGCAGCTCCTTGCCGTGTGGAAGCCGCCCCGGCACCGGGACCCGGAATGTGCTGACCCGGTCGACAGCACGCCGCTGCTGAAAAAACTGCTTGCGCGCCCGAACATTTGCAGCAAGGAAGCGGTGGTGCGACAGTATGATCACGAAGTGCAGGGGGGAAGCGTGATTAAACCGCTCTCCGGGATCGCCAATGACGGCCCGTCAGATGCAGCGGTCTTGAGGCCGGTGCTTGACAGTCTGCAGGGAGTGGTGGTGAGCCATGGCATCTGCCCGCGCTACAGCGACCTGGACACCTACCACATGGTTGCCTGCGCTATTGATGAGGCACTGAGAAATTTTCTTTGCGTGGGGGGAAGCCTTGAGGGTATCGCCGGGCTTGACAACTTCTGCTGGTGCGATCCTCTGCCGTCAGAAAAAAATCCTGATGCTGAATATAAACTGGCCCAGCTGGTGCGCGCCAACATGGCGCTCTATGATTATGCCACAGCCTACATGGTTCCCTTAATCTCGGGAAAAGACAGCATGAAGAATGATTATATCATCGGCGCTCTTAAAATATCAATTCCGCCAACCGTGCTCTTTTCCATCATCGGAAGAATTGATGATGTGCGCAAGGCCGTTACCATGGACGCGAAGTCAGTCGGAGACCCTGTGTATGTGTTGGGAGAAACCCGTGATGAGCTGGGAGGGTCTGAGTATTTTTCATTGTATAACAGCATTGGCGCCCAGGTGCCTGCAGTAGACGCAAAAAAGGCGCTTAAGCTCTACCGGAGCCTGGGCAAAGCCATGTCCCGGGGGCTGGTGCGATCCTGCCACGACTGCTCGGACGGCGGGCTGGGGGTGGCGCTGGCGGAAACAGCGTTTTCCGGCGGGCTGGGCATGACCGTTGACCTGAAAAAAGTTCCCGCCGCGAAAATCTCGCGCAATGATTTCCTGCTTTTCTCCGAGAGCCAGAGCCGGTTTGTGGTGACGGTTGCACCGGATGACCGGAAAGACTTTGAGCGCTGCCTGAAGGGAAATATTTTTGCAGAAATCGGCATTGTCGAGAAGGACCCGCAGTTCAGGATTACCGGACTCAATGACACCATTGTCATTGAGGCAGGTATCTTTGACCTCAAGGAATCCTGGCAGAAGACCCTGCGGTTTTAAGTCGCGCCTTTTTACCATCATACCCGGAGATGTGCTGAAATCCGGGCCCGTTATTTGGATTGACGGGACACCGTGGTGACGTTATAAGAAATGGACGTAATGATTAACGCAGCTGCTTCAATACTATGAGCAGAAAGAATATTAGAGCACTCGTGGTTTCGGGGAATGGGACCAACTGCGAGGTGGAGATGGCGCACGCCTGCAGGGTGGGCGGCGCGGATGATGTAGACATTGTGCACTTCTCGCAGCTCCTGCAGGGAGAAAAATCGCTGCTTGATTATGACTTTCTCAACCTGCCGGGCGGGTTCCTGGACGGGGATGATCTTGGTTCCGCCAAGGCCCATGCCATACGGCTGCGTTATGCCAGAACCGCTCACGGCGAAAGTCTTTTTGACCACATCCTCACCTTCATACAGCAGGGTAAGATTATACTCGGCATCTGTAACGGCTTTCAGCTGCTGGCAAAGCTCGGTCTGGTGCCGGCCCTTAACGGAGCATACGGCACGCAGGCCACCACGCTTACCTTTAATGATTCAGGAACCTTTGAAGACCGGTGGGCCTATCTTACGGTGAAGGAAAAATCCCCGTGCATTTTCACCCGGGGCTTAAGCAGCCTGTATCTGCCGGTGCGGCACGGTGAGGGGAAGTTCATACCCGGAGATGCAGCTGTTCTGCAAGAGCTTCAGGACAAGAATCTGGTGGTCGCCCAGTACACTGACCGGAGCTGCGAAAAGGCGGTGATGGATTACCCGCTCAACCCGAATGGATCGGTGGAGGCAATTGCAGGAATCTGTGATGAGACCGGACGGGTATTCGGCATGATGCCGCACCCTGAAGCCTATCTGCATTACACTAACCACCCGCGGTGGACGCGTGAGCCGGTTCCGGAAGAGGGCATGGGGGTGGCAATTTTCAGAAACGCAGTAGAGTACCTGAAAAAAAATTTATAAGGACAGGGTCCAATCTTTCATTGCGGAATGCAGATTGCAGAATGCGGAATCATCAGGGGAAAACTTGTATTCACCAATCCGAATTCCGAAATCCGCAATAGGAAGAACCCTCGAACCCTCGACCCCTTGGACCCTATTATTTATTATGGCACGCAAACAGCTAACATACTGCGGCTACTGCGGCACTCCCTACGAGCGCAGGGACCTTGAGGGCAGAACGCGCCTTTACTGCCCCGCCTGTCATGAAGTGCGGTATGAAAATCCCGTACCAGCGGCAATAGCTTTGGTTCTGAATGAGCAGCGCCAGCTCCTGCTGGGGAAGAGGAAAAACGACCCCCAGCGTGGCCACTGGTGCCTGCCCGGCGGATTTATCGAGCTGGGCGAGTCAATGGAGCAGGCGGCACTGAGGGAGTTAAAAGAGGAAACAGGCCTTGAGGGTACGATCGTATCGTTTGTTGACTGCTTTTACCAGGAGAGCCGCTTCTACGGCAGCCTTATTATTTTCGGCTATTTAATTGATATTACGGCAGGAGAGATGCAGGCTGATGATGACCTGGAAGAGGTGCGCTTTTTTGCGCTCGATGAGCTGCCGGCCCTGGCGTTTGAATCTCACCAGAAGCTGGTGGAGCAGTTAAAAGAAAAGTTAAGAAGTGAAAAGTCAACTCCTTAACCCCTCAACTCTTTGACCCCTTCACTCATCCCCGAAGTCCCACGTTTTTTCCTTATTCAGGATCTTAATGGCGCAGAATTCTCCGCACATGGTGCAGACATCATCTTCCGCCGGCGTGCGGCTGTCCCGCAATGCTTTGGCCTTTACCGGGTCAAGGGATGCCTCAATCTGGCCCTTCCAGTCCAGGTTTTTCCTGCACCGGGACATGGCAATATCCCGCTCCATTGCTCCCTTTACCCCCTTTGCAATGTCTCCGGCATGAGCAGCAATCTTTGATGCAATGACGCCCTCCCTGACATCCTCGATCGTCGGCAGGCGCAGATGTTCAGACGGCGTCACATAGCATAAAAAGTCAGCGCCATAAGAAGCAGCGAGCGCTCCGCCGATGGCGGATGTTATATGGTCATAGCCAGGCGCCGCATCGGTGACCAGGGGGCCGAGCACATAAAAGGGAGCCCCGTGGCAGAGCTGTTTCTGCAGCAGGATGTTTGCCTCAATCTGGTTGATGGGCACATGGCCGGGGCCTTCGATCATGACCTGCACGCCCTTTTCAAGAGCCTGCTGCGCAAGCTCTCCGAGCACAATCAGCTCCTGCACCTGCGCCCGGTCCGTGGCATCGGCGATAGAGCCCGGCCGCATGCCGTCTCCGAGGCTCAACGTCAGGTCATAGGCGCGGGCGATTTCCAGCAGCCGGTCATAATGCTGGTAAAGAGGGTTTTCCTTTTTATTGTAGGCCATCCACTCGATGGTGAATGCGCCGCCGCGGCTCACCACGTCCATGAGCCTGCCCTCTTTTTTCAGGCGCCGTGCCGCTTCCCTGGTCAGTCCGCAGTGCACGGTGATGAAATCAATCCCGTCTGCTGCATGCCGTTCAATGACTTCAAATATTTCGTCCACGGTCATTTCAACCATGGCCTTCTTCCTGCCCACCGCTTCAATGCCTGCCTGATAAATGGGCACGGTGCCGACCGGGACCGTTGAGTGGCGAACTATTTCCCTGCGCACGTCATCAATATTGCCGCCGGTGCTTAAGTCCATGATGGTATCAGCACCGGCCTCTATCGCCACGGAAAGCTTTTTCAGCTCCTCCGCCACGTCCATGCA
>JAPLIX010000044.1:0-5082 GCA_026388865.1 Pseudomonadota bacterium
TGTTGCGATGGTCACAAACGGCACCCAGTCGCAATCATCGCTTGCGTGCAGCGCGGAGCCGGTTGGACTTGAAATCTCGGCGAGGATCCGGGCCTCAGCGGTTCGCGTCAGCCTTGTCATGATCTCGCCGTTCAGCTTTTTTGCCAGAGCGCTTAAATCTTTTTTCTTGTAGGACGCCTCGTCCTTCTCAAAACCACGGTTTACCAGCACCACGGTCCATGCCGGAAGCTCTCTGGCAGAGACGTCTCCCAGCAGTTCGGCTAAATAGACCCGGTTGGCGGCAAATATCTCGTGCGGCTCTTCCGTTGCGATGAAGGTTTTCAGGGTTATGGCAGCGGCGGTGATTATTCCAAGCGTTCCCTGCGCCTGGCAGAAGAGGCGGGCAACCTGGGCGAATGATACGCCCCAGGAGTACTTGTCCGGCCGGTCCTGCTTCATGGCCATCTGCCCCGTGGCAAACGTCTCGCCGTCAGCGCGGAAGCCCCGCATGGTGAGCATCTCCCAGGGATGGTATTTAGGCCATCCGTAGAGCGGCATCATCTCAAGATAGGTTCCCAGCACCGATGCTTCTTTGGGAACATCGATGGCGGTCAGGGTGCGCAGCCCCTCTCCTGCACATACTGTTTCAAGCTGCTCAAAGGTAACCCCTGGCTCAATCACGGCATTGCGGTTCTTGGCGTCAAAATAGAGGATGCGGTCCAGCTGCGAAAGATTAACTGCCGTGGCGCCCTTTACTGACGGCAGATGGGTGTCCTGCAGATTGGTTCCGGTGCTGACCGGGACCATCGGTGTCCGATTACGGTTTGCGTGTTTGATAATTTCCCGGACTTCTTCGCTGCTGGTCGGCAGCACGGTCTTTGACGGTGCATAATCTGAAAAAAAAGTACTCATGCGCTTTCACCTCCCTCCATGCATTCCTGCAGCATAACCAGAAAACTCACCACCAGTGAACCGTTATGATGCTCAGCGCCTGCCTTTATATTTTTCTGGTCGTTGTTCATGGCTACCAGAACCGGCGGGCATTTGGCGGAAAACACTTCGGCAAATTTATCCCTGGTAATGTTCCACGTTAAAAACGGTTTTTTAGGCGCGCGCTGTGCTACGGCAATCCCGGCGCCATCCCAGCTGACCACCAGCGGGGTTTTGCCTTGTACCGCAAGACAGAGCAGATCGCCTCTAATGGTGGCTGGATAGCCCTTTGGATCGAGGCGCTTCAGCCTGTCCTGAAGGCCGGGATCAGCCTTCAATACTGCTTCCCATTTGTCAATGTTTGCGTCCATACACACACTCCCTTGTTAAATATTGTTTCTCAATTGTTAAGCCCCTGGTCGGCACGCGCCGAAAGCTCTGTAAAACAGGAGAAGGGTGTCCGACGGAGTTATCGAACACCCTTCTCTATCCATGTTTTATATCAATTTCAGAGCACCTGTATTCCGCTGCAGCACCGGTAACAAACCAATTTCCGATAGTATCTGATTCAATGCTTTTCTCCGCGTGCTCTCTTATTTGCTCTGCCAGTTAATAAACGTTCTGAAGTTATCGCCCATCAGCTTATGCTTGAATTCCATGCTCAGGGGCAGGTTCATGATGTTGTCAACCATGGCCCGGTAGACCGGCAGCGTCAGGGGGAAGTCTGTTCCATAGAAAACTTTGTTCGGCATGAAGAATTCCAGGAAGCGCAGATGATCCATATCCCAGTAATACTTAAACTGCATGAGAGTGGGATGGGGAATCGTTATATCCGTGTACAGATTATCATGCTTCATAACATTCCACAGGCCCATCATCGGATTGTTGAACACGCCGCAGTGCAGCTGCAGGATCTTCAATTTCGGGAAGTCCATGGCCACGTCATCAACATAGACCGGGTGCTGATACTTTGCCCGGGTGCCCGGCAGCTCTTCCACTCCGGTGTGAATCTGGACATGCAGCCCCAGCTCCTGGCATTTTTCATAGGCAGGATACAGATCAGGATTATTGGGGTACCCGATCGTGGGCGGGTGAATCTTGATACCGGGGAACCCGCACTCTTTTGCCGAGATCACCATCTCAACCGCAGCCTGCTTGCCGTAGCGCTGATGTACACCACCAACAGCGGTGAAGCGGCCGGGAAATGCGTCGATGAATTCTTTCTTTACATATTCATTGGGCACATACCACTTCCATCCTTTCGGATTGCCGGGGAAGGGATCAGTGATCCCATGAATGCACTGCAGACACATGGCCTCAACCCCTGCCATATCCATGTACTGGATAAAAACTTCCGGGGTCAGGTTCGGGCATTCTTCCGCCTTGGTAATGACCTTGAAAGGGTTGGGATCGCCGAGGAAGGCGCGGGCACCCATCATGCTTCGCGCTACCACTGAATCGCCGCACCAGAAATCAATACATCCGGGGCGATCGGTAATTCCCTTTTTTTCCAGGCCCGGATGTCCGTGGCTGTCAAAAACCTTGAACGGCTGTACAGCCAGCAATTTTTCTATGGTTCCCTTTTCTTCTGACATGCTCGCTCTCCTTTGTTGTGTTATTTATTGTTACAGAACCTTGGTCATTTCTGCAAGTTGTATCGGGTCTACTACATCTGGCGTTGTCGCGTAGGGCGGATTGGAAATATTATTCGGGTCAAACTCGCGCTTCATTGCCTTGACCAGCAGGTGCACGTTAAAGAACTGCGGCCCGAGCAGATCATAGGCCGGCCCGAGAAGACATACGGTTGCTCCCGCACACTTTTCTCCGAGCATGCCCACCAGCGATGACAAGAGGAACTGAATGGCTTCGGCAGCTTTCTCCGGCTCCTGCTCCGGCCACAGGTCAGTGGTCATCAGAGCGCCATAGCCCTTCTCCAGGGGGCTGATCCAGCCGCCATGGAAGCTGTAAGGAAGCAGGTTTTTTCCCTTTCCTTCCGCAACCATTTTCCGCTGAACCCGATTTGCGCGAAGAATTTCCTCTGCCACGGTATCGATGGAATCAAGACACGCGGTACCCTGGTGAAAACAGTCAGAGGGACGGCTCAGGCGCATGGAGTGGGCGGTTCTGATCCAGTCATTGGTGATCCGCATCCACACTTTGTACCGTTCACGGTCTTTAGGATCAGGTGACTTCTCAGAGAGAAATGTCCCGCCCATTTTGGCCACAATGTGCTTCAGAACTTTTTCCTCATATTCAAGCTGTTCAACCGAAGTAAGGGCGGAAAGGGCCACAATATTGTAACCGTGGGGAAAGAAATCCTCGTTGACGCCTTTATGAAATTCTTCTTTGCTGCGGGCCGCCCAGGTCCACATAAACTGCTTCGCATTGTGCTGCACCACGATGGCCAGCTCTGCCCGGGCAATTTCATAGTGCAGGTCACATGACCAGCGCAGCTGCTCTTCCTCTTTGTCCGGATAGGCTTTAATGGCTGCAGGGAAATCAATCATATACCACCTGACTTTATCCATCGGGAAGAAGGATTCCTTGTCAACTGCGTTTCCCTGGGTCGGGAACACCACCGGACCAGGCCAGGGAAACAGGCGCGTTGAAATCTTGGTGACCATGCCCATGCCGCCGGCATGGCCGAACTGCGCGCCGCGGAAGAATCCGCGCAAATCAGGGCCCGGGCCGTCATTCCAGATCCAGTCGTCAGAGCCCGCCTGGGAGATGGAGCCGCTGCGAAGTATTTTCCCGTTCGGCAGAACCACTTCAAAAGACAGGAGCTGGTTTGCACCGAGGGCTGACAGCCATGAATTACCGTAGGCGCCGTGCCACTGAATATTTGCCAGCGCTGAAACCTGAGCACCCGCAGGGGGAGACGGAAACGTGCAGCCTACTTTCATTGCCTCAGCCTGGCAGGCGGCAAAGTTCACATAGGGCTCTATAACCATGTACATGTTATTCTTATCGACCTTTATTATCTTGTCCATCCGCTTGGGGTCCACAATGATCACCCCTTTGCCCGCCATGGCCTGCGCCGGGTTGGGGAACGCGCTGTTGATCATTCCTGAGCCGCGGGGAATAAAGACAAACTGATACCGATTAGCCAGTTTAACGATGGCCTGTACTTCCTCTGGCCAGCTTAATGATGGCCTGCACTTCTTCGGTTGAATCGGGCAGCACCACGCAGGTTGGCCGCATCTGCGTCCCGAGCTGTGAGCGCTGGATGCATCCGTCTGCAGTCCACTGCACGCGCGAGTAGGACTGGCAGATTACGGGATCGTCGCTCACATGTTCATCTCCAACTACATCCTTTAATGCTCTAAGAGCTATGTCTGAAAAAGCCATTTTTCTTCTCCTTGTTTCTGAAATTTGCTTAACAGCCTCACCTTGTGGCCGTGACTTTTTATTTAGAGATTAATTCTTCCCGGGTTGAGCGTTCTGTTCGGGTCAATAATCTTTTTCAGCTTCTTGATGGTCTCAAAGGTATAGCCGGAGCGGGAATAAATCATGTCTGCCCAGTCATAGTATGGCCTATAGAAGAATGCTCCTGCATTCATAACTGCCTCGCTGGCGTATTTATGAAACGCCTTGACCTTATCGATGCCGGCGCCTGCCGGGTCGCAGGGAATATTGAATTCTACGTGACAGACCCGCGCTCTCTGCCGCGGCTGGATGTAGATGCCGAGGTCGCCGGTGGAGAGCCCGCTCTCTCCGGCCAGCTGTTTAAACAGGTCCCAGTAGGCGGGGACTTTATCCATGCCGCTCTCAAAAACAACGTCCAGGCATCCGCCCATCTGCCGTTCTTTCCAGTATACGTCTGCCTCCCAGGGACCGTTCAGCATGCCTTGCAGGCGCTCGCTTGCAGCAGGAATCGCAGCGATTCCCTGCGTCACTGCGCATTTGTACTGGTCTGCGATTTCGGCAACAGCCTTTTCCTCATAGGCGATACGGTCCTCGGGGAAAAATTGTCCGCCCCAGAGGTTCAGCACAATGCAGTACGGAGGAAGCTTGCGTGCAAGTGCGGGAATTTCGTCGTCACTCTCTGCCAGGATCGCTGCCAGATTATATCCGTTCAGAAGAAAGCACTCATGCCCGATTTCCCGGCGCTGTATGGTGTAAAACGGCATTACCGCGTCTTCCAGCGTATTGAACGGCAGGAACACCAGCTTC
>JAPLIX010000044.1:5123-8956 GCA_026388865.1 Pseudomonadota bacterium
CCGCCACCAGTCAATACCGGGGCCGCGGACGCTGCACAGATCAGACTTTGTTTTGTCAGGAATCTCCTCTGCAGGCATGCTGTCAACAGCCATGGCGCCGGTTCTGAAGAGCTCTCCGGTTCCCCACACAATTTCCATGGTCCTGAGCGGCTCATCACATTCGGTTTTAGCTGAAAGAACCGGCTCCCGTTCCAGCACGCTGGTGATAACCGACTTGTCCTTGCGCGGCAGCAGCGTGTTCAGGGACTGCATGCCGTGTTTGTCCAGCTCAGCTTTCAACTCCCCGAAGGTAACGCCGGGCTCGATCAGCACCCACCGGTTACGGGTGTCGGTGCGCGGTATCCGCTTCATGCCGGACAGATCGAGTATCATCCCTCCTTCTTGCGGAATGCCCATTCCATAGGTACCGGTACCGGAACTGCGGGGCACTACGGGATAATTGTTTGCATTGGCAATCTTGATTACACCCTGCACCTGAGCGGTGTTTTTAACCTTTACCACCATATCAGGCATGCGGGGCGTCATTAAGCTCGTGTCGCTGGAGTATTTCTTCAGGGCTGCGCCGTCAGTAATGGCGTTCTCCTTTCCAACTACTCCTGCAATCGCCTCAATCATGGTGCTCAATGTTGTAACAGATGTGCTCATACATGCTCTCCAGATCTAAAAAGGTGTTTTATGTTTTAATGTTTTATGTTTTAATGTGTTCTCGCGTTCTCTATTTTTTCACCTGTTGGTGTTGATCTATAGAATGGAATATCTTCCGGGGGAATTTATGCTCCGTAACATTCATGCGGAAAACTGTTTTATTCTTATATCACGTGTCATAGGGAGATGGTTAAAAAGAACAACCCGTATTTCCCGTATGTTTTTTCGTGAGTGTACTCATATATAATCAAGCATGCCGGCTATGTCAAGAGAAAACTTCACCCTCTGTAAATATATAGAAACATAGGGGATTGCCCTATGAAAAATATGGCACTTCCCCTATTGTGCAGGCCGTATAATAAATAGTAGTATGCAATTGTGAAGGCTATCCGGTACAGTCATTTTAGACGGTAAAATCATCTCGCAGTCAACGGATAACTTCCTGTTGTTTAAAAAAATATTTTTATATAATATTTAACTATGTCAGTTTTTCCGGCAAAAGCACGTTCGTTGGCCCGCTGGGTGTGACGACTAAGAAACTGCTTGGCAGATAAGCGCAAAATACTTTACAGGAGGTATATGCCATGAAAAAAGTAATCTGTTTTTTTACTTTTTTTCTGATGTTTTCCGGCTACTGTTTCGCTGCTACTGAGTGCGATGTCTGGCTTGGAACATGGGACGTATTATATGGAGACGGGTCAGCGTATGTCTGGGTAATCGATGAAATCATCACCGGCACTTCAAAAAACATTCCCTGTCAGGCCAAGGGGGCGAGCACACCCGTGGCCGGCGGAGCCAGCTTCCCGTTTCAGATCATCACAGTCACCTTTATGCCCGGATTCGTGTACACTGAATCTTCCCATCTCGGCCAGGACATGGGCAAGCATGTTCTGGAGTTGAATGGTGCAGGTGATGCGTTTGTAAGTGGTACGCTGTTTACGGACTACGGCATTGCAAGCGGCACTAAACGGGTTTCCGGCCCCCGCTGCGGCGGTCTGCAGCCTTCTTTTGCCGCTGCCGGCGCTGCGGCACTCGAAGTGACCATCAATGGCACAGAAACAAATTTCAATGAAACGACAACGGTCTTGTTTGATTGCGGGGAAATCGAGCTTATTTCAGCGGAGGTACTGTCTTCCGGTCAGGTGAGTGCCACAATCAATGTTGCGGACAACGCTGAAGATACCGAGTGTCCGGTAACCATAACAACCGGGGAAGAAAAAATACAGTGCAGCTTTGAGGTGCGCGGTGTTGGTGATCCGGAGCGGGTCGTGTGGGATTTCCAGGCCGGCTCCATCGTGTCATCATCTCCGGCGGTAGATGATGGCTATGTCTATTTTGGCAGTGCCGATAACAAGGTTTACTGCCTGAGCGCTCAGGATGGCAGCAAAGTATGGGAATTTGAAACCGGCAATGCCGTGTTTTCATGTCCGGCAGTGTCTGACGGGCGTGTATTTGTCGGAAGCAATGACAGCAAGGTTTACTGCTTTGATGCAAAAGACGGCAGCAAAATATGGGAGTTTAAAACCGGCGATGCAGTACAGTCTTCTGCTGCCGTATTGGACGGCTATGTCTATATCGGCAGCTATGATAACAAGGTCTACTGTCTTAACGCGCAGGATGGCAGCAAGGTCTGGGAATTTGAAACCGCTAATGATGTCTATTCCACCCCGGCGGTCCTGAATGGCTATGTGTACGTGGGCGGGGTTGATTACAAGCTGTACTGTCTTGATGCGAAAACCGGGAGCACCCCGCCATTACGACCAGGGGCTTTGTTTATTTCGCGAGTCTCGATAACAAAGTGTATTGTCTTGATGCGGAAACAGGCGACAGGGCATGGGAGTTTACGACTTCCGGGCCGGTGCAGTCATCTCCCGCGGCAACCAGCGATTATGTGTACATAGGCAGCAACGACAAAAACATCTACTGCCTTGATGCCAAATACGGCACCAAGGTGTGGAATTTCAAAACCGGCGGTTCAGTCTATTCCTCACCCGCAGTCGTAGATGGCCGCGTTTATGTGGGCAGCTTTGATAATAAGCTGTACTGCCTGAAAGCTCCCGCGGACGAACAGGAATCCTGGCCCATGTTTCGCAGGAACATCGCGCGCACCGGCTCACCTCAGGAGCAAACCTGTCTTGCCACCGCCCTGCTGGGAGCATCGGACCGCCGGCTTGCTGCTGCGCGGCGTTTTCGTGATGAAGTCCTCGCAGGTTCTGCCATGGGAAGAAACATAATAACGGCTTATTATGAATACGGTAAACAGTGCATCCCGTTCTGCGAACAGCATCCGGTGACCGGAAAAGTATTCGGGGTCATTCTGACAGCGCTGCTGCCGGCACTTGAGCTGGCAATGCAGTAAAATATCCATACGCGGGCTGTTGCATCCGCAGCAGCCCGCTTTCTTTTTATGGTTCTAACCGGTTGTTGAAAAAGTCCTGCGCGTTCCTCACGGGGCGTACCCATTCCGGTTTTTTAAAAGCCCCGCTATTATAAATGCCCTGTTTCATGTTATATTATAGTATCCTTTCAGTTACGTATCTGTGTTGTATATAATTATTACCTCAGGCGAATTCACCTCATGATAACCCGCTGCGCTCACTGTGTCATGCCGGAAACAGCTGGCCATATTGCCCTCGATGATAACGGGATCTGCAACATCTGCAACAAGCACCTGCACCAGCAGCAAAAAGGTGGCTCCCCGTCTGTTCACGGTGGCCTGGCCGACCTGCGGAAAAAGGTTCAGGAATCAAAGGCAGCAGCAGACAGCGCCTATAATGCAATGGTAGCAATTTCCGGAGGCAAGGACAGCACCATGGCACTCTACGTAACGGTTAAAGAGCTTGAGCTCCGGCCGCTTGCTGTTTTTATCGACAATGGCTTCTGCACTGAGGCGATGTACAGCAATGTGCGAAATGCCGCGGAAAAACTTGGTGTTGACCTTGTAATCTACGCCCCGCAGCTCATAAAAAATATCTTTAAACACCTCCTGCTGAGCAAAAGCCGGGTCTATTACTGCCGTATATGCAATGCCCTCATTGATTACTACCTGCGCGCAATCGCGCGGCAGCAGGGAATTCCGCTGCTCATCACCGGGCTTACCAAAGGGCAGGATTTTTTAAAAGGGACCGAACTCTTCTGGATCTACCGCGCATCTGACTCTAACCTGCTGCGGGCGATTGCGGGACAGC
>JAPLIX010000573.1 GCA_026388865.1 Pseudomonadota bacterium
ATTTCCTCTTTCCCCAGGCGCGCTTCAACAAGGGGCTTTCTGATACCAAGCTCTTTAGCCGCTAACGTGCCGGGACGAAAATCCTGCGCGTCATCGCTGTTGCTTCCGTCCGCCACCCAGAAGATGTTTTTCTTTCGCGCCATCTCCAGCAGTCTGGTGAAGAGGTCCTTCTTGCAGTAATAGCAGCGGTTTGGAGGATTGCTCACAAACTCCGGGATTGAAAGTTCATTTGAGCGGATGAGCTGGTGCCTCACGCCCAGGCTGCGCGCAAGCTCTTTTGCGCTTTTCAGCTCAGCCAGAGGAAACGTCGGGGACAGGGCGGTCACGGCAAGAACATTCTTGCCGAGCATGTCATGGGCCTTCTTCAGCAGAAAGGTGCTGTCCACGCCCCCCGAGAAGGCGACAACTAATCCCCGCATCTCTCTCAGGATTTTTTCAAGTTTCTTTAATTTTGACTCTGTAGTTTTCATCGTATGGTTATTGTACCTCAAGTAAGCCCCATGCGGCAAGCACTCATCTTCTGTGCATGAAACAAATTACGCTTTCTGCCGCAGGGCTTCGAGTGCTTTCAGGTGGCGCGGGCAGAATTCATAGAAGGATGCAAGCCGGGCGCGAACGCTGCCGGGCTTTTAACTGCTTACGAATCAGACAGCGGACTTTTAACGGGGGCCTGGCGAGGGTCTCCTTCCGCAGCATCCGCTGTGTCGCCCAGCTTCTTAAAATCAAACAGCTTATTATCAAGCAGATGCGAGGGAATGACGCGGCCAAGGGCCGAGAGCATGGTATCCCGGAACATGGGGATATCAGCGGACAGTTCCTTGATCAGACGCTTGATATGCTTGCGCTTCAGGTGCGGCTGGGCTCCGCAGATACCGCACGGTATGATGGGATAGCCCATGAGAGCGGCGAACGCTGCGATATCTTCCTCGCGGCAGTAGGCGAGGGGACGGATAACCGTGTTGCGGCCGTCGTCGCTGCGCAGAATCGGGGGCATGGTTTTAAGCGTGCCGTTAAACATCATATTCAAAAGAAACGTTTCCAGGATGTCATCTGCATGGTGGCCCAGGGCAATTTTATTGCACTTCATTTCTACTGCTGTGCTGTAGAGAATGCCGCGGCGCAGCCGCGAGCAGAGGGCGCAGGTGGTTTCTCCTTCAGGGATCTTGCTTTTGACAATGCGGTAGGTATCTACTTCAACGATGCGGTACGGCAGCCCCAAAGACTCAAGGTAGCGCGGAAGAACGTTTCCCGGGAAGCCGGGCTGCTTCTGGTTCAGGTTTACCGCGATAAGCTCAAACCGCACCGGAGCTCGCGGCTGCAGGTCCTGCAGGAGGGTGAGCAGAACGTAGCTATCCTTGCCGCCGCTCAAACAGACCATGATGCGGTCGCCATTGACAATCATATTGAAATCTTCAATGGCCTTTCCCACGCAGCGCAGCAGCTTTCGTTTTAAACGGGTACGCTCATCCATAACAACCTTACTCCTTTTCAAGCCGCTCAAGCCATGAAATGATAGTAGCGCCGGAAATTATAAAAGTCAAAATATTGGAGGAAGGCTTTTATGCTGATGTGGGCGCACGGGAAATTTAATGCAGCATTATATAAAAGAGCGGAGCCATTACCAATGACTCCGCTCTTTGTATTTCAACAACAGGTTACCGCTGTAAGATTATCTTATTTACTGCTGCACCCAGACCCTTGATTCCTGCCAGTAGCCCGGCCCGCCAGGACGTTCCTCCCAGTGTCCCAGCACCCAGACATTGCGGTTCGGGTCATAGTACTGGTTGACCCAGTAGCGCTGCGCTGAGCCCGCTACCCAGGTCCTCGGTTCTGCCGGCTCAACAGTCACTTGGTTGCGTGGTGGTGCCAGTCCCGAGATTTGGCGCACCACGTTTGAAATCTCTGCGGATGGCAGCCAGTGGGGCAACCTGGGTACCGGCGTGCGCATTCCAGGCGGATGGGAGCTAACAGGAGCAAGTCTTCCGGCCACCGGTACGCTTCGCGCGCGCGGCTTCCTGACGGGCGGACAATACAACGGCTCAACCTGGTTCGTGGAACAGAGCTTAGACTTAGGCTCAGGGGAGCCGCCCAGAATTCTGACTGACGACGGGTATCTGGGGTTCACCGATCGTCAGTTTGGATTCAACGTCCAGGCGCTCCCGAACCAGGTGGTCGTTGTCGAAGGCTCATCCGACTTCGTCAACTGGTTCGCCCTTCAGACGAATCTCCATGGTGCGGCACCAATTCTTTTCCGGGATCCGGCCTCCACTAACCTGCCGTCGCGGCTTTACCGCGCGCGGCTGCTGCCATGAATCACGGGCCGTGGATACGGCCTTCGATCCCGGCACGCTGGTTGGCCTGTGGGGTCCGCAGCAGGGCTCGATCCTGGCACTGCAAG
>JAPLIX010000569.1:0-837 GCA_026388865.1 Pseudomonadota bacterium
AGTGTTCCTTTTATTTTCCAGCTAATAAAGGACACGAAACATGACGGTGAAGAATTTCACTATGAAGTCGGAATGTTAACCCAACTTCAAAACTATGATACATATGCGAAGCTATATAACATGTTAAAAACAAAAGCAGGTAAGTTGATTTCTTCCAGTTTCACAAATCCCCTATGGGATGGCAACAAAAATAGATTTAACGACATATCAGGAAAGAAAAGAATGCTATTGTTGAGGACAAATGGGTCTGAAAGCACTGACAGAATACACGCAATGACAAATACTGAACCCTTAAGTATTGTGGTTTTAGGCTACTATGATAATATTATTATTTCTGATTCAATCAAAAAAGCTAAGAAGTTTTTAGCTAGCTTTGATAGCTATCTAAAAAAGGATAAACATGACAGCAAAGCATTTAATATCATGGTCATTCCTTATAAGTCTTTATATAAATGGGAAAATTAAAACAAATTAATGTCAAGCATGAACTATATTAAATCGTTTTACGACGAGTTCAGCAATTTTTATAACGATACGATTCCGCTTAAGGAAAAGGACAACGCTGATAAGCGAATTGAGATATTCGAAAAACTTTTCTCCAATCGTTACGGAAATGATAAGAATCAGATCAAAATATTGGATCTCGGCTGTGGAACGGGCGAATATGTGGTAGATTTGGCTAAGGCTGGATATGATGTTACCGGGATTGATTTCAGTAAAGGGATGTTGTCAATGTGTGAGGACAACGCCAAAGAGCAGGGCGTGTCCGCTGAATTAATCTGTGAGAGGGGTCAGGGTCAAACCTAAACTATTCACTGGAACAAATAGATGGTCAGA
>JAPLIX010000569.1:870-2724 GCA_026388865.1 Pseudomonadota bacterium
GACCATGTAGAAAAACACTTTGCATAATAGAAGACAATTTCTATTTTGCATGGCATAAGAAACCCAGTGCTTTCCAGATGAAGTTATTTAGCGGAAAATACTGTTAGAAAGATGAATCAAACATGTGATATAAAACTAAAAATATAATTCATAGTGCCGGTGATTATAATAAATGAGTATAGTTAACCAGCTTTTTATAAATAGCCTTATTGCGGCAAGTGTGTATACGCTTGTTGCCGTCAGTTTTTACCTAATCTATTCAACCACCCGTTTTTTTCACTTCGCCCATGCAGTGGTCTTCACCTCCGGGGCGTATTTTGCCTATCTCTTTCATATCCTTCTCGGGCTGCCGCTTCTCATTGCCGCGGGGCTCTCCGCTGCGGCATGCGCAGGTATTGGCAGCCTTCTTGAGACGGGCATCTACCGGCCCCTGCGAAAGATAGGAGCTTCTTCTATGATACTGCTGCTTGCATCGCTAGGGATATATATTGTTTTGCAAAATGTTATCTCAATTCTTTTTGGCGATGATACTAAATCCATGCGAACTGGTGATGTGGTTGAAGGCCTGAACATCTTTGGTGCGAGGATTACGCCTATTCAAATCACTATAATTCTCACGAGTATTATTCTTGTTACCCTTGTCTCGCTGTTCTTACAGAAAACCAGAATGGGTAAGGCCATGCGTGCAGTGGCAAATGATCCTGAGCTTGCCAATATCTCTGGAATAGAAAGCAACAGAGTTATTGCTGTGACGTTTATCATCGGGTCTGCGCTTACAGGCATCGCAGGCATTCTGGTGGCGCTTGATGTTGACATGACCCCCACCATGGGCATGAACGCGCTTATGATGGGCGTGGTTGCGGTGATAATCGGCGGGGTTGGCAGTGTGCCGGGTGCGGCGCTGGGCGCGCTGTTGCTGGCCCTTGCGCAAAATTTCGGCGTATGGAAGATAAGCTCGCAGTGGCAGGATACGATTGCGTTTACGATTCTGCTGGTGTTTCTTCTTTTCCGGCCTGAAGGGTTTTTAGGAAAGAAGGTAAAGAAGGCAACAATATAAGAATAGTGAACAGTGAATCGTGATTCGTGATTAGTAAATAAATAGAGTCTATGTAATGGAATATTTACTCCACATACTTATCCTGATTGGCATCTATACTATCCTCTCCCTTTCCCTCAATCTTCTTGTCGGCTACGCAGGTATATTATCAATCGCTCATGCAGCGTTCTATGGTGTTGGTGCTTATGTGGCAGCACTGATGGCGCTGAAATATCACACACCGTTCCTGCTCAACCTCGTGCTTGCTGTTGGCGCGGCAGGTGTATTCGGGGCAATTGTTGGCATACCATCACTGCGTATCAAGGATGATTATTTTGTTATTTCAACATTTGCGTTTCAGATAATCACGTTCAGCGTGCTCAATAATCTTGTCTCCATCACCGGCGGGCCCATGGGACTTCCGGGCATTCCGCAGCCAATAATCTTCGGGCTCACAATCTCAGGGCATACCCCATTTTTAATTCTAACGGTTATCTTCTGTGCCCTGACATTCTGGATAGCAAATCGTATTGTGTCATCTCCATTCGGCAGGGTGCTCAGGGCCATACGTGAGGATGAGGTGTTTGCTCAGTCGTGTGGGAAAGATGTCGCGGTTTATAAGATCACCATTTTTATGATCGGTGCAGGGCTTGCTGCAATAGCAGGCGTACTGTATGCGACCTACATTAGTTTCATTGACCCAACATCGTTCACCGTTATGGAATCTATCTTTATCATTTCCATAGTCATAATCGGCGGTGCAGGAAATCTGTGGGGTTCAGTTGTTGGGGCGGTGGTGCTCGTTACCTTGCCTGAAC
>JAPLIX010000569.1:2746-4236 GCA_026388865.1 Pseudomonadota bacterium
TGCCGCAAACATCAGGCAGATTCTGTATGGAGCGCTTTTGGTGATATTTATGCTCTGGAGGCCGCAAGGTTTTATAGGTGAATTTTCTTTTAGCAAGGATGAAGGGGCAGGGGGCAAGGGATAGAACGTTCTGCGTATTGAAAATGAAAGAGCTGCTTACAGTTAAAAATCTAAATAAGCACTTTGACGGAATCAAGGCTCTTGATGATTTTTCCTGCACGATTAATCAAAACGAAATCGTCGGCTTGATTGGCCCAAATGGTGCGGGCAAATCTACTCTTTTTAATGTCATCACCGGCTTTATTCAATCTGATAGTGGCTTGGCACACTTTAAGGAAAGAAAAGTCCTAGGTAAATCCCCTAATAAAATATCAAAGCTCGGCATCTCCAGAATATTCCAGAATCTACGCCTCATCCGGCAAATGACCGTGCTTGAAAATGTCTTGCTTAGTTTTAAGAACCAGCCGGGAGAAGAACTGGGAAATATCTTTTTTAAACAAAAGCTCTCCGGCAAAATAGAAAATGAAAATAGAACCAGGGCAATGGCATTACTAAAGGGTGCGGGTATTGCGGAGAAAGCTAATGACCTTGCAAATAATATGTCTTATGGCCAGCAGAAGCTGTTAAGCATTGTCTGCTGTCTGGCTGCCGGGGCTGAACTGCTGCTGCTTGATGAGCCGGTCGCGGGCATTGCGCCTGAAATGATAGAGAAAATATTAACGATAATAACGGGCCTTCCTCAACAGGGCAAGGCTGTCATCATCATTGAACACAATATGGATGCAATCAGTCGGGTTTGTAACCGGGTGGTATTTATGGACGCTGGACAAAAAGTTTGCGAAGGAACACCGGAAGAAGTCAGAAACGATCCGCAGGTTATTGAAGCATATCTGGATTGAAATAAAATGCTTGAAATTAAAGAACTTGAAACAGGCTACGGAAAAAAGCAAGTGCTGTTTGGCGTCTCGCTCGAAATGCCTGCTGGAGAGATAGTCGCTGTCATTGGTCCTAATGGATCAGGAAAGTCTACGATTTTAAAAAGCATCTGCGGACTGCTGCCGGCATGGAATGGGCAGATCATTTTTGATGGTATCCCTATCAA
The DNA here is from genome assembly GCA_026388865.1 of Pseudomonadota bacterium. GTDB lineage: Bacteria > Desulfobacterota > WTBG01 > CAIYCZ01 > CAIYCZ01 > JAPLIX01. The sequence goes on from JAPLIX010000569.1 coordinate 3,849, forward strand.
TGGCTCTAACCCGGCTCAGAATATTAACCGGGGTATTTCTTTTGCTCCCCATGGCAATCGAGTATTCGATGAACTTACTGTTTTGGAAAATCTTGAGATAGGAGGGAATAAACTATCCAAAGATGATCTTGAGAATCGTGTTGAAGAAATGATGGCGTTATTCCCTGTTTTGCGAGAGCGTGCAAAGGAAGAAGGGGGAAATCTGAGCGGTGGTGAGCAGCAAATGCTGGCCATTGCACGAGCCCTTATGCCGGAGCCAAAACTCCTAATGCTTGATGAGCCTTCCCTTGGCCTTTCTCCAAATCTTGTAAAAACCGTCTTTGAAAAAATAGTTGAGATCAATAAACAATCGAATGTTGCTATCCTGATTGTTGAGCAGAAGGTGCGC
>JAPLIX010000569.1:4244-7941 GCA_026388865.1 Pseudomonadota bacterium
AGGTCGCTTTCGCAGGACATTCAACAGAACTAAAGGATAGCAAAGAAAAACTCAAACAGCTATTTCTGTGAAATATTGACTATCTTTTCTCTTGGATATATATGCAGTTATAAACAATAAAGAGGGGGCTCTTCTCATTACCCAGCCGAATACTCAAATACCCACTTCTCTTCTGATGAGATAATCCCCTCGATTTTTAAGTGTAAGTTTTATCTTATAACGATTTGGGAACTATACCAGGATTTTCTAATGTTGATTGAAGTGAAACTTCAGAACTTCAGATGCTTCAACGATCATACACTTCCATTCAAACCGACAAGTATTGTTATTGGACGTAATAATGCGGGTAAATCAACACTCGTCGAAGCGCTGCGATTGGTATCTATTGTGGTAGCACGCTACCAATCTCTTACGTATCACGCTGTGCCCAAATGGGCTGATATCCCGCGAAGAGAGGTAGGCGTCTCACCTTCTCTAAAGGGAATGGAATTCAATTTTCGAACGCTATTTTATAGATACAATGATCCCCCTGCAATAATTATGGCAACATTTGATAATGAATGCGCTGTGAAAATTTATCTTGGTGGAGAAGGACAGATACATGCAGTGGTGTTCAACCAAGATGGTTTTGTTGTAAAAAGTCGCACTGAGGCCAATAAAGTTAAAATGCCTAGTATTGAGATTATGCCGCAGGTAGCACCTGTCTCTCGCGATGAGGTTATCCTCACAAGTGAATATGTTCGTAGCGCTATCTCATCGCCATTAGCTCCGTTACACTTCCGGAATCAATTAAATATTCTTAAACAATTTTATCCTCTATTTATAGAAATGTCAGAAACAACCTGGCCAGGGCTTCAAATAAAAGAGTTGAGTGGTGGTCAGTTCTTTCCTGGGGATTCACTACAATTAATGGTCCGAGACGAAGACTTTGTATCGGAAATTGGATCGATGGGGCATGGGTTGCAGATGTGGCTTCAAACAATGTGGTTTCTATCGCGTTCATCAGAAGCATCTACTGTAATCCTTGACGAGCCTGATGTTTACATGCATCCAGATATACAGCGCCGTCTTATCCGTTTTATTAAGAATAGATTCCCCCAAATTATAGTTACGACACATTCTGTTGAATTAATGTCCGAAGTGGATGTTGATGAAATATTAATTATTGATCGGAAAAGACCACGGTCACGTTTTGCCGGGACTTTACCTGCTGTGCAAAAATTGATCGAGCATATTGGAAGTGTACACAATATTCACTTAGCAAAACTATGGCATTCACGCCGCTGTATCCTTGTAGAGGGAAAAGATCTAAAGCTCCTTGGTGAATTTCACAACGTACTATTTTCTGCAAGTATCGAAGGGATATCTGCTCTTCCAAATATGTCAATAGGTGGTTGGGGTGGATGGAATTACGCAATAGGCTCATCTATGCTACTAAAAAACGCAGGTGGCCAATCTATAGTCGTCTATTGCATTCTCGATTACGATTATCATACTAAAGCTGAATGTGAAAAACGAATGAGTGAAGCTAAAAATGCCGGGGTTCAGCTACATATCTGGCAAAGGAAGGAAATAGAGAACTACTGTCTAGTTCCATCAGCAGTTCAGCGATTGATAGCAAGCCGAGTGTCACGGCGAAAAGTGCCCCCTACTATTGATGATGTGGTTCTACAGTTTGAAGCGATCTTTAAGGAATTAAAAGACGATGTGTTTGATGCACTCTCTGCTGAAATACTTGCCCAAGATCGTAAATTGGGGGCAGGGGGAGCTAACAAAAAAGCTCGTGAAAGTTTAGATAAATCTTGGAAATCATTTGAGGGCCGGATATCAATTGTATCGGGAAAAGAAGTTTTATCCCGACTTTCAAAGTGGAGCCAAGATAATTTTAATGTCTCTATGAATGCTTCGCTCATTGCCCGTCAACTAAAATCTCATGAAATACCTGATGAAGTTAAACATGTAGTGAGTGCAATTGAAAATTCCGAAATATTCCCAATTTAATACGGTATGAGGTAAGGCAAAGAGGAAAAGCGGGACTGCTTGAACTTCCCCCAGTTTGACGGACACAACAGTGCAAGGATAAAAATGGGAGATGAATACAAGCAAATTAAGAAGGATGTGGCATTAATGTATACCGCAGAACAGTTAGCCCGTCGGGACACTTCGCCCTTGACCCGCGCGATAGTAAAAAGGGACCAGCGTCCCATTTGGGTTAAAATCATGCTGCTGTTATAGCTGCATAGGAGTATTGAAACAGAACACCCGGAGCCGCACTCATTATTTCAAAGTCTGCTTTGAGAGCCCGGAAATTAAATTTTCACCCATTGACCGATTCACCATTCCTTAATCGTTCTTCCCGCTGCCTTTACAAACGGAACCAGCCGCTGCATCATCTCCGCAAATTTACCGGGCTTGAGCGACTGGACACCGTCACTCATGGCATGATCAGGATGGGGATGCACTTCTATCATCAGGCGATCGGCACCGGCGGCAATTGCCGCAAACGACATGGGGGCAACGAGCTTCCAGTGGCCGGTGCCATGGCTGGGGTCAACAATGACCGGGAGATGCGTTCGCTCCCGCAGCACCGGGATGCTGCTCAAATCAAGGGTGTTACGGGTAGCGGTCTCAAACGTCCGAATACCCCGCTCGCACAGAATGACCTGCCGGTTACCTTCTGACAGGATATACTCTGCTGACATCAGGAACTCTTCAATAGTGGTCATCATCCCGCGCTTCAAAAGGATCGGCTTGCTGCATTTCCCGAGAGCTTTGAGCAGGGCAAAATTCTGAACATTGCGCGCCCCCACCTGCAGGATATCCGCGTGATTTGAAATAAGTTCTATATCCCCGAGATTCATTATTTCCGTGACCACCGGAAGGCCGGTAATCTGCCGCGCTTTATCCAGCAGCACAAGACCTTCCTCTTCAAGCCCCTGAAAACTGTAGGGTGAAGTCCGCGGCTTGAACGCTCCGCCTCTCAGCACCGTCGCGCCGGCATCTTTTACGGCCACGGCTGTTTCAACAATCTGCTGCTCGCTCTCTATGGAACACGGGCCGGCAATCACCACCACCTCATCGCCGCCGATCTGCACGGTATCGTTAATGGCGATGACCGACTTCTCGGGCTTTACCTCACGGCTCGCAAGCTTGTAGGGCTGGAGGATGGGAACCACCTTTTCCACTCCGGGGAGCATTTCCAGCGCCTGTAGTTTTTCCTTGCCCCGCTCGCTTCCCACCGCACCGATTACGGTTCATTCTGTTCCATAGATGGGGTGCGGCTGGTAGCCGAACTCCTTAATGGTGTTGAGCACTTCCTGCAGTTCTTTCTCGGATGCTTTGGCTTTCATAACTATGATCATCTGTATATCCTCCTTCTGCTCAAATCAAAGTATTGTCAAAAATTAACCACAGAGGACTCTGAGAAATTATTGTATATATAGTTTTTCTCTGAGTGCTCTGTGGTTTAAAACCGTACGTAAATAAAAAAAGCCATGAACAATCTGGTTCCATGGCCTTTTCAATTATAAAAAAAGCCATGGGCAGCGGGTAAACTCTGCCCATGGCCTGGTAGTCTCTTCTCCGCTACTCACGGACCACTGGCAGAGTACCTAAAATAAAAATACAGATTGGATTGGCGCATTGTGGCAACCGGTAATTGTGGATACTTAATTTAATGATGATTAATTATTGAATA
>JAPLIX010000366.1:0-4022 GCA_026388865.1 Pseudomonadota bacterium
CAGATAAAAAGCTGCGCGCGCAGTGCTGAGTGCTGAGGTAAAACACAAAAGTTATTAGTTATTAGTAGTTATTAGGGACAGTCACCTATTTAAAATAGGTGACTGTCCCTAATTCTCTTAATTCTCTATTGAGGCCTACGGCTTCCCTCCGGTAATAAAATACTGATGCGCTGTTTTTTTTCGGGGATAATTCTTGTAACCGCCTGTGCTTTCTGATAGATTCGACGAAGGCTGGAAACGCTATTTTGTTACAGCAAAATAGCGCCGGTTAAATATCAAAAACTTCACTCAATAAGGAGCAAAAACCATGAGCAAAGGCATGATCACTAAGAAGTCATCCAAGAAGGAACCGACCAAAACTTTGAAGGAAAAAAGGGCCGCGAAGCAGCTCAAGAAGGAAGAAAAGAATCGCTAGCAGGTGCGTTTAAACCACCCGTAACAATAAAAATCTCCACATTGATGCTGTCATAATGCGACGGTGTGGTGCCGGGAAGACGTGTGCCTCAAAGCAAAAGGGTATGCAGAAACATGAGCATGCTGTTTTCCCGTTTCCGCCTGAGGGATAAGGTCTCAGGGGCATCCCTGCTGTTTTGAAAACTGCCAGCAGGTTGTTGAAAAAGTGGTTTTTCACAGGCTGGTCAAAAACATTCAGATGCAAGGCGCGCGAAATCACGAGGAATGAGGCGTACTTCATGGTACGCCGCAATGACGAAGGATGAGCGCAACAAAGCAGATGGGTGTTTTTCAACAGCCTACTACTTCATTTCTTTATCGGTAACGACCCGGTAACCCCTGCCATCAGTCTCCACCTGTATTGCCCCGTGTTTATCTGTCTGAAATATTTTTGCCCCTGCCCTTTTATATTCAGCTAAAACTTCCGGGTTGGGAAGCGTGAGGGTACCATAGGACCTGCAGCTGAAAACCGCTACTTCAGGGGAAACGCTTTTTATAAATTCCGCGGAACTGGTATTCACGCCGCCATGGTGCGGGGCTTTAATCACGGTAGCTGCGAGCGGGGCCCGCCGTGCAATGAGCCCCTGCTCTCTCTCCTGCAGGATATCTCCACAGAACAGCACGCTCACCCTGCCGAAGGTGAGCTTCATCACCAGGGAGTTGTTGTTGGTATCTGACTGGCTGCTGCCGCTAGAGTTTATGGCGCCCCGTACCGGGCTGAGAAAATCAATGAGCACCCCGTCGACAGTTTTTTGCGCAGACTGCTGCGAACAGACTACTTTTGCAATGTCATTATTTTCAGCTGCCTTTATCAACCGCTGATACGATTCAAAAAAGCCCCGCTCGCCATTGAGCCACAGCTCCTGCACCTTGAAATTCTCGGCTATATACGGCAGCCCGCCTGCATGGTCCTTGTGCGGATGGCTGAGCACGAGAAAATCAACGCGCCGTATTCCCCGGTAATAGAGAAACGGTGCAATGACCGTTGCTCCCATATCAATGCTTTCATCCATGAACCCGCCGCCGTCAATGAGCATGGTATGGCCGCCGGGGAATTCAACCAGTGCGCAGTCTCCGGCCCCCACGTCAAGGAATGTGACGTTGAGTGTGCCCCGGCCCTGCCGGTCATACCTGTAAAGTCCCGCCTCTATAAGAACCAGGCTGCATACGGCTATAATAAAATAGCGCATCAGCTTCTTCTTCACGCAATAGGAAAAACTCAAGACCAGCGTGTAGAAGGCTGCCACTTCCCACAGCCGGGGCGTGGAAAGTCTGATATCTCCGCCGGGAAGGCGCGACCATGCGGCTGTGCAGTTAAGACAAACATCGGTCAGTGTTCCCGCGGCACTGAATAACAGAACGCTCAGGTCAGGGCTTATAAAAAGCACCCCTGCCGCCAGCAGCGCCAGCGGAACGATGAGAAATGTCACGAAGGGAATCATAATTATATTAGTGACAAAGCCGAGGAATGAGAAATAGTGGAAGGTCATGGCAACGAGCGGCGCGGTGCCCATAATTGCTGCTGCTGAAGAAAGAAGTGAGTCACGGAACATGCGCCGGCATCTTTCCAGAAAAAGATTTCTCTTCTCGAAGGGGTCCGGCTCTTTTTCCGGGATAAGGGCAAGCCAGCGGGGGACAAGAATAATGATTGCCAGCACCGCGCTGAACGAAAGCTGAAATGAGAGATCAAACAGGGACGCCGGCATGCAGACCAGGATCATGAAGGCCGCAAGGAACAGGGTGTGGAGCAGGTCTTCCCGCCGTCCCAGAAGAAGCGCGACCAGGTAGCATATGACCATAATGGCTGAGCGCAGCGCCGGTATGATTAATCCGGCGATAAAGCAGTACAGGAGCACCGGGAATATCGAGAAAAAGAGCGCCAGCTTGAAGGCATTGACATAGAGCAGCGTCCGGTGATACGCGCGGAAGAGCGCCATGAGCAAAACATAAGAAAGCAGCGCAAACATGCTCACGTGCAGACCTGATATGGAGAGCAGATGTGACAGGCCGAGCCGTGAAAACTGCGCCCGGATGCTGTCCGGTATGGTATCCTGCTCGCCGATAATGAGCGCCTTGAGAACATCCCGCGACGGCGACGGCAGGGTTGCGTTCAGTTCATCTCTGATGCGGTCACGCATGCGCTCGACGAACAGCAGAAACCGGCTGCCCTCCCCGGTCCGTATCGTTATAATGCCCCGGTCATCCTCGAGGAACGAAGTGGCGGCAATACCGCGATAGGCAAGATAGCGCACATAATCAAACCCGCCCGGGTTCTGAAAATTCCGCGGCAGCCGGGGAGAACAGAAAAACCTGATCCGGTCGCCATAGTGAAAACGGGTGCTCAGACTTTTTATAGAGAGCAGTACCCTCCCGGTGAGCGCATACGAGCGCTCCCTTTCATGTATGTTCGTAACAGTAACATATAATCTGGTGCGCACATCGGTGACTGTCGGGGTGCTGTCGATAACACCTTCCACGTTGACCCGCTGGCTGCCGGCATATTTTATGATATTTGATTGCAGGAGTGCCGCTGGGGTATCAGGATAGAGCATGATAAATCCCAGGAGCAGGAATAGACCGAGTGCAAGAATGGTGGCAGGGACTCTTTTGCCGGCTATTACAGCGGCAAGGAAAAAAACGAAGCTGAGGCCGCAGAGAATAAGAATGGAGCGCAGCGCTAAGATTTCATAATGCGCCGCAAGCAGGCCAAGCGCATAACAGATGACGATGGGAATAAGCGGCCGTTTCATCCCAGGACTTTCCCCAAAATTTACATAGCTGTCATTACTAGGGCGCAGGGGGGTTTTTTAGCCACAACAAAACCGCTTAATCTTCGTGGAACGGCAGGTGCCTTGCGAATTCTCTCCTGCCAGACCCCATTGCATTCCCCTTTGTCGAAGGCTCTGGAAGCTGCCTGCCCCGTTCATGATACGCACGCCGCCGGGGTCGTGACGCAAGCCACTAAGAATATTGTTGTGGCGTTAAAAACCCCCCTGCGCTCGTGCTCCACTGCTCTATCCTATCCTTTAACTGCGGTCATGCCGTTTGCCGGTTTTCTATGCCTTAATTTTGGGGAAAGTCCTGGTTTCATCCGTCTTGATATCCATCTGCTGATTATGGTATGGTTTTTCTACTTCATGCTTCTCTATCATAAACACGGGGAAAAAGAAATCCTCAAGAACCGCCATGAATATTAGAATCCTCATCTACTACCATACCGCCACCGGCAATACCGGCTGGCTCACCGGGGAGATCGCGCGTCGGCTGAGAGAACAGGGGTGTGACGTAACGCTGCGCAATATAGCGCACCAGCGGGATACCTCTGATATTGAGAGCTATGGCCTCATCGGATTCGGCTGCCCGGTGATGGGCTTCAGGCCGACCTTTTCCATGACTGACTTTATTGACAAACTGCCGGCGCAGCAGGGAAAAGCTGCGTTTATCTATGTGACGTGTGCCGGTATATGCGCCAGCAGCCTGTGGATACTATCACAACTGCTCAGCGAAAAAGGCTATGGTGTGATTGCCGCGGAGCAATTCCGCGGAGAGGTCAGCTGGCCGGTGGCACG
>JAPLIX010000366.1:4028-7890 GCA_026388865.1 Pseudomonadota bacterium
TGGCACGCGTGCCCGGTATTATCCCGGACAAAGGACGGCCCGATGCGCGGGATCTTCAAACCATCATGCAATTCAGCACGGGTCTCTATGACGCAGTAAAACGCCGAGTGGAGAAAGGCCCGGCCACACCTTTTGCTGTTCCCTTTGCATTCTTCAATCCATTCTCCTATCTTGGCCGGGTAAACAGGGCAGCATACCTGCGCTCCATCATGGGCACGAAGAAGGTGGACCAGTCGCGCTGCAACCGCTGCGGCCTGTGCGAGAAATACTGCGGCAGCAGGGCCATTGCCCTCGACCCCTGGCCTGTGTTCAGTGATGCCTGCTGCGGCTGCTGGGGCTGCTACAGCATCTGCCCGCAGAAGGCTATCTCCACGTTTATGACGCCGCAGTGGCAATACCGGGCGAAAGTCGATTATCTCGATGCCCGTTCAGCAGGTGAGTAAAAAAGGTGATTGCAGCCCGCTTATGAAAAGCAACCGGACTATAGATACCGCGTTAGTGCCGCAGATAAAAAAGCGCATTGAAAAAACCCTTGGCGCGTATGTGCGGGAGATTGACCGGCTCTACGGCCTCAGCTCGTTCTCGCCCGTGCTCTGCAACAGCATCCGGGATTTTGTCCTGCGTGACGGCAAGCGCATCCGGCCGATTCTTTTTATTATCGGCTACTCAGGATTCGCTAAAAAAGCCGTTCCCGGCCTCTTCACCTGTGCCCTGTCATTTGAGCTGCTCCATGATTTCACCCTGATACATGATGACATTATCGACAAGGCGGACATGCGCAGGGGCAAGCCCGCGGTGCATACCATCCTCAACACGTATCTGCACCCGTATAAAAAGATAAAATTCAACGGGCAGGACCTGGCCCTGGTTATCGGCGATATCCTCTATGCCATTGCCATACAGGCCTTTCTTTCTATCAGGGAAAACACCCGGAGAAAAGAGCAGGCACTGAAAAAATTCATTGAAACCGCCATCTACACCGGGGCCGGCGAATTCGGCGAACTGCTCTACGGTATCGAGGATATTGAAAAAATAACCAAGCAGGGCATCTACCGCATCTATGACTTTAAAACCGCCTACTACTCGTTCGCTGCGCCGCTCATTACCGGCGCCACGCTGGCAGGAGCGCGGATCGAAGAGGTAAACCGGCTTTCTCAATACGGCGTGTACCTGGGAAGGGCCTTTCAGATAAAAGACGACATTGCCGGCATGTTCGGGGATGAAGCAGCTATCGGCAAGTCAATACTCACTGATCTGCAGGAAGGGAAAAAGACGATTCTCGTCTGGTATGCCTATCGCCACGCAACAGAGCGTGACCGGCAAATCATCAGAAAAATTCTGACCCGGACGCACATCCGCACTGCAGATCTTCTGACCATGCGCAGGATTGTCACCGCGTCCCGGGCACTGGCATTCGCGCAGAAGGAGATTGACACACTCCTGCATAACGCCCGGCGCATAACAGCAGCGCTGCCGATGAAGCAGAATTATAAAACTGCTCTCAATGCTTATTCTTCTCTATTGCTTCAGGGGTAGCGCGGTCCTCTGTTTTATTCAATGAACAAAACGGGGCGGCCGACACGGGGGTTTTCAACACCACAACAATATTCTCATTGGCTTACGTCACGACCCCGGCAGCGTGCGTATCGTGCACGTACCAGGCAGCTTCCAGAGTCTTCGACAAAGGGGAATGCAATGGGGTCTGGCAGTGCAGAATACGCAAGGCACCTGTCCCGAAAGCTTTCGGGATTGTGTTGTGGTTACGAAAACCCCCGTGTCGGCATACATCGGCTACTGGTGCCGGCCCTTTGTTTGCCCAGGAGAAGACCCTGTTTTGAAATATTCCCAGAAGATGATGCTCATGGTGACCATGCTGAAGCCGAACAGAAAATCCTCCAGGGGAATGGTGCCAATCCGGTAGCCCAGAAAGTGCCGCGGATTATACATGACGATCCAGCTCGTCAGATAACCGTTAACAAAAAGTTTGAAGCAGATAATGACGGCAAAAAAGATATAGTATATCCTTCTGCGCAGCACACGGACGCCGCTTATGCTGTCAAGCAGGATGGTTACAACTACCGAGAGACATGCAAGCAGGGTATATTCCTTCATGACCATTTTTTGCCAAGATAATTGACAACCTCCCAGGTGAAGATGCAGCAGAAGGGAATGACCACAAAAAAAAGGCATTCCTCGACCGGCATGTTAATAATGCGGGCTTCCCAGACCCCCGCGGGGTTAAACCACCAGTGTCCCCGGTAGATGGCGACCACATCCCACAGGCAGAACAGGATAACAATCAGGGTAATGCTGTACAGCAGCGCTTTTATATTGCGATAAAAATGGAGCGGAGGCCAGAAACTGGCCAGCACCGGTATGGTGGCGGAAATGACAAGTACATACATATAGGCTGACATAGTATATTTATTGTATAATCTTAACGCAGCATGTTCAACAAAAACCTGATAAAAAAATGACCGTATCCGAAAGCACCCCAGACAGCCGGCTGTCCCGCGGCTTTGCCATGGCACGAGCCGTCACCAGAGAGCACGCTAAGACATTTTATTTTGCCTCGCACCTGCTCGCGCCGGACAAAAGGCCTGCTGCCTATGCAGTCTATGCCCTGTGCCGCATCAGCGATGACACGGTTGACCGGAACAGCTCGTCGGCAGTGCGGGAAGAGCTTGCCAGGGTACAGGCCTCCATACACGCTGCCTACGATGGCGCATCCCTGACGGATGATGTGCTGCTGGCGTTTCAGGACACCATTCACCGTTATGCTATTCCCCGCGAGTATTTCGATGAGCTGATCGAAGGCATGCGCATGGATTTATCCATAAACTCCTATGAGACCTTTGATGAGCTGTACCAATACTGTTACCGGGTTGCAGGCGTGGTGGGGCTCATCATGCTTAAACTATTCGGCTCTTCAAGCCCGGCGGCTGAAGCGCGCGCCGTGGATCTCGGCGTGGCCATGCAGCTCACCAATATCCTGCGTGATATTAAAGAGGACTGCGAGCGGGGCCGCATATATCTTCCCCGGGATGAGCTGCAGCGCTTCGGGGTCAGTGATGATGGCTTGCGGGACGGTATTGTTGATGATAAATTCAAGACGCTCATGTCCTTTCAGATCAGCCGCGCGCGTGACTATTACCGGCGTTCTGCTGCGGGCATCAGCATGATAGCAGACCGGAGGTCACGGCTGGTCGTGTGCGCCATGAAAGATATATACGGGGCGATTCTGCGGGCGATTGAAAAGAACCGCTTTGATGTCTTTTCCATCCGTGCGCATGTTACGACCCGTGAAAAACTGATGCTGCTTCCTGGCATCCTGCTGAAAGGTGAATGGGTGGGTCGGCCACTCGACTATGCTCGGGGCAGGTGAATCGGTAAATCGGTAAATGGGTGAATCGGAAAATGCAGCATGGTCTTCTTGCCCCATGACCCTTGATTTAATTTTTTCTCTGTGATTAAGTTTTGACGATATTGTCCGCTCGTCTGGGAGAAAGTCTATGAAAATTAATGTTGCCCGCTACGGGGGTTTCTGTTTTGGCGTAAAGCGCGCCATTGATATTGCCCTTAAAACAGCAGCCGCTGATGGCGAGGTATGCATGCTCGGGGATATTGTGCACAATGAGGATGTCATTAAACAGGTCGAGCAGGCGGGCATCAGGCGCATTAAACGACTGGGCAGGGGGGGCGGTAAAATCCTGCTCTTGAGCGCCCACGGCACCCCCGCGGCAGTGATTGAGCAGGCACTGCAGCGCGGCTACCGGATAGTTGACGCAACCTGTCCGATGGTGAAGGGCATCCATAAAGTTGCCCGGAAGATGGAACAGGAGGGTTACGCCATTATCATCAT
>JAPLIX010000366.1:7954-14432 GCA_026388865.1 Pseudomonadota bacterium
CAACAAAGGCCGCTCGTTATTGACCGGCCCGACGCGGTGCCGCATCGCAGGCTGCAACAAATAAAAAAGGCCGCAGTGGTGGTGCAGTCCACTCAGAATGCCGAAAACGTCTTGACCATAATTGATACCGTCAGGCAGGATGTTCCCGACCTGAAGTTCTTCAATACCATCTGCAGGCCTACCAGAATCCGCCAGGCTGAAATGAGAACCATGCCCCGGGAAAATGACGTAATGGTTGTGATTGGCTCCCGCACCAGCGCCAATACCCAGCGCCTGTGCCAGATATCATCGACCCTCAACAGCAGGACCTACTGTGTGGAATCAAAGCATGACCTGAAGCCTGAGTGGTTTAAAGGGGCACGAAGCGTTGGTGTGGCTTCAGGTGCATCAACGCCTGATAAAACAATACAGGAAACAATAGCGTATCTGCGGCAGATTAGTAAATAGGCGAGTTTCTTTTGGCAATTAAATCAGCCACAATGCGCGAGCTGGCAATAACCACCGGCAGCCCGCCTCCCGGCTGCGTGCTCCCCCCGGCATAATAGAGTCCCGGCAGGACCGGGTCTATGTTGGGAGGCCTGAAAAACGCGCTCTGCATGAGGGTGTGGGACAGGCCGAAAGTGGCGCCATGGAGCAGGTTATAGCGGGTGGTGAAGTCCTGCGGGTAAAAGGTGTGCTCCACCTCTATTAATTCTTCCAGTTTAATTTCCGTCATCCGGAATATTTTTTCAAAAACTATCTTCCTGAAACGCTGCTCGTGCTGATAAAAATCCTCTTGCGGATTCTCAAGATTCGGCACCGGCACCAGCACATATACTATATCTTTTCCCTCAGGAGCAAGCGATGGGTCGGTGACGGTCGGCACATGGATGTAGAGCGAAGGGTCATCAGGTATTATTTTGTCAGTAAAAATCTGCCGGACGTTTTTTTTCAAATCCTGCGCGAACAGCAGGTTATGGTGGCTCAGGCCCGCGACCTTTGTTTTAAGGCCGAGATACATGAGGTAGACAGAGCAGGAATAGTCATACCGGGGGATGCTCCTTGATAAGAGCGCGCCTTGCGCGTACGGGTAATCAGCATTGACCACAATGGTATCATAGTGCAGTTCTTTGCCGGCCGCGCTGAGCTGCAATCCATTGTTGTTGCGCCCGATTTTTTGCACCTCGCGGTCGTAATGAAAAGTCGCCCCGAATTTCCGGCAGAGCTTCTCCAGCGCGAGCGGTATCTGATACATGCCGCCGCGGGGATGAAAGATTTTCTGCACATGGTCGGCGTACGTTATGACGCTGTAAAACGCCGGCGCGTCAAACGGGGACACGCCTATAAACATTGATTCAAACGTAAAGGCATAGCAGAGCTTTTCACTGCTGAAAAATCTTTTGGCGAATTTCCAGTATGACTCAAGGGCTCTTAATTTTTTAATCAGCAGCCAGTACTGCGGATTGATGAGCGCTTTTTTGGTATAGCAGTTATTCATGAGCGGCCGCACGGTGTCATAAATGCGGGCGGTCTCTGCTATGAAGGCGTCAAACGCGCGGTTGCTTCCCTTCTCTATCCGTTCCAGTTCCTCTTTTGTTTTTTCGCTGTCCCGGTACACGGTGAGTGAATCACCATCCGGGTAGAAAATCTTATAGTGGACATCCAGCGGCATGAAGTCAAGGTAGTCCGCAAGCTTTTCTCCGCAGAACCCGCCGCAGCGCGAGAGCTTTTCGAAAACTTCCACATCATAGTCAAGATATGCCAGCCGCGCTGCTGTTGCCAGGCCGCCCACTCCCGCGCCCACAATGGCCACCTTTTTTTTCATAACAGTATTCCTCTCTGCAGGGTTAAAGCAGTTGCTAGTAATGTATAAACGAGGTCCCCTGCTGCTGTCAATACCGCGTTGCAGCCGGGCAAACCGCTGCCGGGCTGAACGGGTCTATTTTAGTTCTATTGCTATGGTCATCTGCGGGGCATTGAGCGTGAAAGCAGCACGCTCAAAAGCGGCGGACCGAATCGCCCCCGCGCATTGTTTGAGAACCCGTATAGCTCAACCGGCATGCCGGCAAAATTGGTATCCAGCCTTGAGTTTCCATTTTCATCATGGAAGGCCTTGATGCAGTACCTGCCGTAGGGGATATTTTTAAATACCAATTCAGCATGTTTGTTTTTGATCCCTGCGGAGGCTGTGCAGAACCCGCGCATGGTGTTCTGCAGTTCATCCTCAGAGCGGCACAGGCTTAATTTTACCGTTCCGCTGTAATTCTTAAATCCTGTCAAAACCACGGTGATATTCCCGCGCTTCATGCTCGCCCCGTTATCCTGCGCGTATGCGGCAGCAGCGGGTAACAGGAATGATGCAAAAATACCTGTGATCGTTTGCTTCATGATTATCTCTCTCTCCCGGCAGCGCCATAGTGACGGATTGTGTTAACAATTATTATATACTTGGCTGTTGATTTACTTGCAAAATAAATATAAATAAAAGAAAATGAGTTTGATACAATCTTTTGTCAGGAACCTTCATATATAACAAGCCCGCTGCCGGATGGGCCATGACAGACTGCTATGGAAAACAGGCTCATATACACAGTCACTGAATTAACCGCCCAGATAAAAGACTCTCTTGAAACTCTTTTCCCCAACATCTGGGTTGAAGGCGAGGTGTCAAACCTGCGCATCCCCTCCTCCGGCCACTACTACTTCACCCTGAAAGACCCCCAGTGCCAGATGCGCGCCGTCATGTTCCGCTCCCAGCAGCGCTCGCTGCAATTCGCGCTCGAAGACGGCATGGCGGTTGCCTGCCGGGGCAGGGTTAATGTCTATGAGCCGCGCGGTGAATACCAGCTGCTCATCGAGACCCTGGAGCCGAAAGGCAAAGGCGCTCTCCAGGTCGCCTTTGAACAGCTGAAAAAAAAGCTGCAGGAAGAGGGTTTGTTTGACGCTGCCCGCAAGAAGCCCTTGCCGCTGCTCCCCGCACGAATTGCCCTCATCACGTCCCCGACCGGCGCGGCAGTGCGCGATATTCTGAATATCCTGAACCGGAGATTTCCCAATCTTGAGATTCTGATTGTGCCGGTAAAAGTGCAAGGAGAAGAAGCGCCGGGGGAGATCATCCGTGCGCTGCAGCTGGTCAATGCCGAGCAGGCAGCTGATGTTATCATCGTGACCCGTGGCGGCGGGTCGCTTGAAGACTTATGGGCCTTTAATACTGAACAAATGGCCCGGGCGATCTATAATTCCCGCATCCCGGTTGTCTCGGCCGTCGGGCATGAAATAGATTTTACCATTGCCGATTTTGTTGCTGATCTGCGGGCACCCACTCCATCAGCCGCCGCCGAGCTGGTCGTAAAAGATAAAAAAGATCTCCTGCAGCTTCTTTCCCATTGCTACATCCGCCTGCGCAAATCCCTGTCCCACTGCGTGCAGCAGGAAAAGGCAAGAATCAGCTATCTTGCCCTGCGCCTCCAGGACCCGGGAAAGCGCCTGGTGCAGCACCGGATTCAGTGTGACGACTTGCACGCGCGCCTGGTGAGGACCATGCTGAACCGGTACCGGGAGAACCGGGCCCTGGTCCGCCATCGTCACGATACCATACTCCTGCGCGCTCCGCAGCGGCTGCTTGAACATAACCGGAGCACGCTTCGCTTTCTGGAAAAAACGCTGAAACAGCTTCCGCTCGCTCTCGCAGAGCAATGCGGGAGCAGGCTGAAAAGCGCGGTTGAAAAGTTAAACGTCCTCAGTCCCTTAAATATTCTCGAGCGCGGCTACAGCATTACCCGCCTCGCGGCTTCCGGCGCCATTGTAAAAAGCGCCCGGCAGCTTCATGCCGGAGACAGCCTGGATATAAAGCTCAAGGACGGGGAAGCTTATTGCATTGTGGATAAGGTCGTACTATAATTAATTTTTAACCGCGGAGGCCGCCGAGACAGATAATGTATTTTGCTCGTAGAGAGCCTGCATAAATCATACAATGCATTTCTAATTATATTCTCTGCGCTCTCAGCCATTCGGCCCCGAGCCTTTCGGCGACGAGCTCAAGGCCGAGTTGCTCATGGCCGAGGGGCGATCTCTGCGGTAAATTGCTTTTAAGGTAAAAAAACAATGGCAAAAAAACGTTTTGAAGAAGCGCTGCAGGAGCTTGAAAACATTGTGCAGCGGCTTGAGGATGGTAACCTGTCTCTGGATGAGTCGCTGGCACTGTTTGAGGAGGGAATCAAACTCTCACGGCTTTGTTCTCAGCGCCTTGATGAAGCTGAGAAAAAAATAGAGCTGCTCTTAAAAGATGGAAACGGCGCTCTGTACCGGCAGCCCTTTACCCCGGAAGATGAAAGCGCTGATACCTGAGGTGTCAGTAAGCTGTTCAGGCGGTTTCCCATTACCCTGTTATTCGATGGACTTACAGAAATATTTTACTGAAAAAAGAGCTGCCGTTGATCAGGCGCTTGATGCCGTGATCGCTCCTGAATCGGAGTATCCTGCCAGTATCCATAAAGCCATGCGCTACTGCCTCTTTGCCGGGGGCAAGCGTCTGCGGCCGATACTTGCCCTTGCCGCAGCCGAGGCGGTCGGGGGGGACGGGCGAACCATTCTCAGGGAAGCCTGCGCTCTTGAGCTTATTCACACCTATTCCCTGGTGCATGATGACCTGCCGGCAATGGACAACGATGACTATCGGAGAGGTGTTCCGACAACGCATACCGTGTTCGGCGAAGCGCTGGCGATTCTTGCCGGTGACGCACTGCTTACTGAAGCCTTTAAACTCCTCGCCGGCGGGGGGGGCTCCGGGCAGCATGCAGCGCCGCAGCTTCTGACCATAATAGAGCTTCTTGCCGAGGCCTGCAGTTCCCGGGGGCTCATCGGCGGACAGGTCGTAGACCTCGAGTCAGAGGGCAAGGCCATTGACGCGAGCGTTCTTGATTATATCCATAGCCACAAAACCGGGAAGCTCATCATCGCATCGGTGGAGCTGGGAGCACGGCTTGCCGGCGGCTCTCCGGATCAGGTCGAGTGCCTGCGGAGCTACGGCGCTGCCATAGGCCTTGCGTTCCAGATCGCTGATGATATCCTGGATGTGACAGGCTCAAGCGCTGTCCTGGGGAAAAAGACCGGCAGCGATCAGAAACAGCAGAAGGCCACCTGGCCGGCACTCTGCGGCCTGAAGGAAGCGAGAAGGCGGCAGCGCGCCCTCTGCGAGGAAGCTGTTGCAGGGCTTGCGGCATTCGATGAAAAAGCCGATCCGCTGCGCTTCATTGCCCGCTATATTATAGAGCGGGATTCATAGGAAAAGGGATGCATCCGTTATGGAACGATTGCTCGACCGGATTAATACCCCGCAGGATCTGAAAAAACTGGATTTAAAGCAGCTCACCCCGCTGGCTGAAGAAATCCGCGAGCTCATGGTTGACACCATATCCCGGACCGGGGGCCATCTTGCCGCAAGCCTGGGGGTGGTTGAACTCACCATTGCCCTGCATTATGTTTTTGATACTCCCACTGACCGGCTGGTCTGGGATGTCGGCCATCAGACCTATGCCCACAAGATTCTCACCGGCAGAAAAGAGAACTTCGCCACCATACGCCAGCATGGCGGTATTTCCGGCTTTCCCAAGCGGAAAGAAAGCCCCTTTGACAACTTCGGCACCGGCCACAGCGGCACCTCCATATCCGCGGCACTGGGCATGGCGGAAACGAGCGCGCTTTCCGGTGAGAAGCACAAAGTGATTGCGGTCATCGGCGATGGCTCTCTCATGTCCGGTATTGCCTTTGAGGGATTAAACCAGGCAGGCGCCCTGAAGCGGGACCTCATTGTGGTCCTGAATGACAATGAGATGTCCATTTCCCCCAACGTGGGAGCGCTCTCATCATACCTGTCACGGCTCATCTCCGGCCAGACCTACAATACCTTCCGGGAGGAGGTGAAGACCATCCTGCAGCGCATTCCCGGTATAGGGAAATCAATGTACCGCCTCGTCAAGCATTCTGAGGAGTTTGTCAAAAGTATCTTTGTGCCCGGCCTCATCTTTGAAGAGCTTGGTTTCACATATATGGGACCCATTCTCGGTCACCGTATAGACCATCTTGTTGATACCTTTAAAAATATAAAAAAGCTGCACGGCCCGATACTGGTGCACATCATCACGAAAAAGGGCAAGGGGTATAAGCCGGCTGAAACCGATCCCGTGCTCTTTCACGGGCTCGGGCCCTTTCAAAAAGAGACCGGACAGCCGCTGTCAAGCAGCACCGCCGGCATTTCCTATACCAAAGTATTTGGCGATACCCTGACCAGGCTTGCCCGGGAGGACAGCCGCATCATTGCAATGACCGCAGGCATGACCGGCGGTACCGGGCTGGACCAGTTTGCCCGGGAATTTCCTGATCGTTTTTATGATGTCGGCATTGCCGAGCAGCATGCCATAACCTTTGCCGCGGGCATGAGCATTGACGGGTACCGGCCGGTGGTCGCCATCTATTCAACGTTTCTGCAAAGGGCTTACGA
>JAPLIX010000163.1:0-3720 GCA_026388865.1 Pseudomonadota bacterium
AACAGAGCCTGAAATGACGCGGCAGCTGAAGGAAACAGGCAACCGTGAATATCTTAAGGCTGAGAAGGTAATAGAGCTTGCCCATGGTCGGGGGAAAAGTGAATTGACGAACCGGTCGTTTAAAGAGTTTATCGGCAAGGAGCAGTTACCGTTTAAGAATTTTGGGATGAACGGGGCATATTATTATATGCTGGTGATAGCGCATTTTTTGTATGAAAGCTACAAGGAAGATGTCTCTCGTGATGTGGTGCCGGTGAATAGTTATGCGACAAGATTTCGCCGGACGCTTATAGATTTTGCGGCACGGATCGTCAAGAAGGGGAATCGAATCATGCTGCAGGTTTCTCAGGGGATATGGGATACCTGCAAGGTAGTGGAACTCTGGAGTCGAAGTAATGATCCTGTTCCATTACCCGCAGGATAGTTTTTGCATCTATAATTTGATTACCATAAAAAGTTCTACTCCATACGTGGGGAGCAGTGTGCTCAAAAAATGAGCAGTAGTCATAAAAAAACCGGACAGAATAATTTTTTGCAAGAAAAAGTCTATCCGGAGCGAAAACAGTAGCTTGGAAAGGACAATTCGGCATTATTAATCAACTTTCTAATGCCGTTTTTTTGGGTTGAAAAAATATCGCTCAGTTTAGGTGTTATTAGGTGCAGCCGTTTTGTTTTGGTGTCACGACATATAATTCACACAATTCTTATTCCGCCCATCTCTATGCTGGTCAAACAGGAAGTCCTTCTATAGAGCATATCCCTCTCGGTGCATGCTGGTGACGGCCATGAGCTACCTGATGCATGGCCAACTATGCAGAAGCAAACTTGAAAGGGTTTGGTCCGGATACGAAAAAACGGGGCCGTATATAACTCCGCTTTTATTTTACCGCAACCACTACTTTGTAATGGCTTAGTTTAAAAAGAAGACGTCAATGCCATAAGAGCCCCCCAACCAAGCGTCCGAAAAACTGGGGTAAGATCAGGGTGCGCTGCCGCAACTGCGGATTCACGCCCGTTGCAGGGATTGCGGATGCTCTTGAGTTGGGGCCGGGGTCGATCATTGCCGGGTGGCGGACGTTTGGCAGCAATTGACAGACCAAAAACCTATGCCGCACAGAATTTCGTGGATTTTACATGCTTTTGTGGTAGATATAAAAAAACTTCAATCTGCAAGAAAATTAAATGAGCGCATCAGAAAAAAAGGAACTGCGAATGAGTAAGCTTTCGCAGCAGGAAATCGGTAAAACCCGTCTATACAGTATAAGCTTGCTTGCCAGCTCCTGCGACCCTTTTACCGGGGTTTGCTACTCGCTCAACATGGAGCCGTGCTTGGCCTGTGCCCGTGAGGCATCGGTGCGGTATGGCAGGAACATTACTTTTGCCCATGTGCTCAATAAGCTTCTGGCCGTTGCCATTGATGAAAACCCCGTTTTCAACCAGGTGCTGTTAGGCCGCAACATGTACCAGATTGAGGGGGTTCATATATCCAATTTATTTATGCTTCCGGTTAAGGAGCTTGCCCTTACCATAATAGTAATGGATAATGCACACCGCAAGACGCTTGCCGAAATCCAGCAGGAGGCCCTTATGAACATGGTTCAGAAAACACGGGAGCAGGCCGCGCCCACAAACAGATTGGCCATGGCTGCCGCGATGCTGTTTTTCAGGCTTCGCCTTAACATGCTGGTGAGCGAGCGACTGACATTTACGGTGGCGTTTAACAGGGGGGCTGGTTCAAATATCTTTCTGTCCTATCATGACTACGGAGGGTCGTCCCCCTTTAATGTCGTTAAGTGTATAGCGCCGGTGGGCAAAGCGGTGCTGCGCATCCACGCCTGCCCCATGGGGCCACAGCCGTTTGTGGATGAAAGCGGCGCTGTCGTGAGCCGTGAAACCCTGAAGCTCACGTTTATCGCGGACCACCGAATCATCAATGGCATTGATTCCTACCGGCTCGGGCAGACCCTGCGAAGACTGTTCGCAAGCCCCGAGAAATATCTGCTGTAGCCGCCAGGGATGAAGCAGGGTTCGGCATCAGCCGTAGATGACATAGCCCTTTTCTATGTAGTACTCGACAAGATACCTGCCGATGCCCTTGCGGGTGCCGGTGATAAGCATCACGGCCTGTTGGCTCATTGTGGTGTCCTTTTATGGGGAACGATTATTTGGAGTTGTCCTTAACAAGCAGCACAATATAGTTTGCCAGCGACTCCACTGATTTGAAAGGGCTGTTTTTCTTCGTCATTGCCCGCTCGTTGGCAAGGTTTATGGCTATATTGAGGGTCTCCAGCACTTTCTGCTCGGCTGTCACGATCAGTTTTACGAGTGTAAGCGAATCCAGCGCTCCTTTCTTTCCGAACAGCTGCGTGCTGTGGTCCGCCTTGATTTTCTGGTGGGGTGGCAATTCCTCATTGATTTCTTCGATGGCGTCAAACAGTATCTGATTAACCTGGGTTTCAATACTCATAACAACTCCTTTACTGTTGTATTCCTGTGTGTGTTAAATAATGAGTCAGCCTATTTGTGGCGGATTGAAGTTGCAGCGTGCAGCAATTACTGGTGGCTTGGTGTGACGTATCATTTATTTTAAACAATACCTCGAAAAATATTCTGAATCCAAGCGCTTTTTCGAGCGGCGGCTGAAAGGATATACCGCCCAGTATGCCGTCGCCGAGCAGCTTGAGATTGTGTTTTGATTGTAGCCGACCTGCTCTAAACAGAGTGTTGTTGCCGCGAATAAATTAAATTATCAATTCAACTAATGCACCAACGTCCCCAACTGCTCCGAAGGCGCCCGAAGGTGGAATATTTTCGATACTGGGAGGCAGATACAATGAAAAGGAGAATTATGACATTTTTTTAAAAGGTCATGCTGGTGATTTCTGGTTGTGCCCCGTCAACAATCAAATCAGAGCTGGTGATTCCGACACTTTCAAAATATATGAAGCTCATTTTCTTATTTTCTTAAACCTGTCGCTGAAATTTGTTCTACTGACCACGTTCACCTTAACAGGGATCTTATACCGATCTAATTTATCTCTGCAAAACATAAGTATCCGCCTTTTTATTTCCTGAGCAGGCATTTCTTTTGCTAATACTACATCAACTACCCCAATCTGACCCATTATGGGATTTTCACCTCCATAAACCATGCAATCAGCGATTTCCGGCATCTGAAGCAGTACTGATTCCACCTCTGCAGGGAGTACTTTCTGTCCTCCCACATTAATTATCTCGCTGTTTCGCCCTATGATTTTGATATACCCGTCTTCGGTAGTTTCAACCAGATCACCCGTTTTAAACCAGCCATCCTCTGTAAACCGCTCCATCGAGTAATTTAAATATCCCAGTACCTGCGTTTTGCTTCTCAGCCAGAGTTCACCATCAAATATTTTATATTCAATATTTGGGTCATCAATTTTCATATAGGTGCTGGAAGAAGTTTTGCTTGTTGCCTGGACGATTCCTGTTTCACTGGTTCCAAATGTCTGCAGAAATTTTATCCTGGGGAAAGCCTCTTTAAGCCGAACCAGCAAATTTTCCGGCATTTGTTCGGTCCCATAGGTTATCATCATAATGCTGCTTAAATCTTTATTCTTATATGCCTCGCTCAGAAACTCCTCCAGATTTATGTCGATGGGATGATACCGGAGTATCTCTTTTAGTTTTAAATTACATCCGATATCTAAATATAAAAGCTTTTTCAGATCATTTGAAATG
>JAPLIX010000163.1:3725-4894 GCA_026388865.1 Pseudomonadota bacterium
AATCACAAATGTCTTCAGGGGCTCGCTTTGAGGGGATTGCAATAGTCACCCCCATGGATAATGCGTTAAACAATGTATTCAAACCGCCAATATGGTCAAACATTAAAAACAAGAGAAAAGTTAACGTCCTTGTCTTTTTATTTTGGTATGTATCTATCAGAGTATTGAGATTATGAATCATGGCCTTGGGCTTGCCAGTACTGCCGCTGCTGAAAAGAATCAGGCCCGCACTTTCCTTATTTTTCAATTGCTTGATTAAGTAGTGTTTCTCTCCCGCATTGCCAGTCTTATCTATTTTGAGTTGGTCTCCGCATAGAGTAGCTTTTTTATCTGCATGTGATTCTAATAAACGCTCGGCAATCTCGCTTTCAACGGTAGTAGCAATCGGCACGATAATATTACGGTTCTCTATTAGGGACAAGAATAAAGCAATGCAAGCAAAAGAGTAATCTGATAATATGGCAACTACATCCCCTCTCTGAATGCTAAAATCAATCTGCTCCTTATAGCGAGTTATTGCTTCAAAAAGTTCTTTGTAAGTATATATATTATCTTCATGGATTATGGCCTTCTTATCGCCAAACACCCGTATCTTTTCCAGCAGCCAGTTCATAGTTAGTTATTTACTCCTCCAAGATAAATAACCTGCCCGGTAATGAAATCACTTTTGTCATCAATAAAAAAGTCAATTACATTCACCACATCACTGAATTTCCCAAATCGCCTTATGGCCTGTCGCTGCAGCAAAGCATCTATCTTTTCCTTGGGCACTGCTCTAATTAGGTCGGTGAGAATGGGGGTTGGGCCAACTGCATTGACTGTGATATTAAAAGCGGCGAGTTCCTTTGCAGCTATCTCGGTCAAATTCACAATCGCTGCCTTGCTCGATGCATAAATTGCCTCACCTTCCAGTCTGAGAGGGGTCGCCACTGTGGTAAAATTAACAATCCTCCCCTCTTTCTGTTTTGCCATGATTTTAGAGACTTCCCTTAAAAACAAAAAAGACCCGAACAGGTTGGTACCATAAATATTTTTAACCGTTTCATAGGGAGTCAGCAGCAGATGGTTCATTGATGCGATTCCCGCATTATTGATTAGCACATCAATCCTTCCATTTTTATTTGCCACATCCTTCACCATTGAGATAACGTTTTTTTCATCTGCTACAT
>JAPLIX010000013.1:0-832 GCA_026388865.1 Pseudomonadota bacterium
GGTGCCCTTTACATAATAGGACTTGCCTCCCGGATTTAAATCATAGACATAGGAGAACCCATCAGGTGAATATGCCGCAATGCCGGTGGTGGACGCCTCATCCATGCCTGCATCTATAAGAAGATCATACAGCGTCACCCCTTCATACTCGGCATAGAAGTCACCCGACCGGTTGGTGTTCAAGAGAAGAAACTCTTTGTGCAGGGGCAGATTATTTTTTATTTCATCAAGGCTGTAGGTTATGCGGGGCGCGGGAATCTTGCCCGGGTTATCATCCGGATCACCGGGAAATGCGAGGGCATCAAGCTCCTGCTTGTTGGTGTAGGTATCCCCGTCCGAATCCTTGCTCTCTATTGAGGCAAAAGCGCTTGCACTTCTTCCGGCGTTTACATAATCATTTCCATAGGAGTTCAAGGTTTCTTTAATGTCGCCGGATGCATCATATCCATAGGTGTAATGGCACCACTGGCAGGTGCCCAGAGTCCTGGTTTTATTGCCGGTATCAACATAGGAACCTCCCTGGTGACACAGGGTGCAGCTGTCAAGTTTTGAATCCTTGAGATCAGGATAGGCTTGCTGGAACTTTGGCGCATCCGCCTCTCCCATGTGAAAGTAAGCGGCATAGGCGCCATTACCACCACAGATAACCAGGAAGAACATGCTCAGTACAGCCAGTTTCTTTTTCATGAAAACTCCTATAGTTAACTTCTAATTGTCAAGATATAACCACAGAGCACACAGAGAAACTATTCTATTTCATGAAAATTAACAGGGTTTCTACTGCCTCCCCTCTGTGCCCTCTAAATTATTATTCTCGTTTATCCCCCCTGTT
>JAPLIX010000013.1:879-10659 GCA_026388865.1 Pseudomonadota bacterium
ACAATAAATCCACAAACTCCCAAAACAACCATATTTTTGGAACCTATGTACTCAAGCTGGAAAGTTCCTGAGTTCAAGGGTTATAAATGTATAATTACTTTTCTGGAGGTCACAGAGTATTTCTCCGAGGCCTCGGTGGTTTCATATTGTTCCTTTGTTTTTCATAGAACTTTTGACAATAACCGTTCGTTTTGTCAGAATGCCAGCTGAAATCTCGTTACCCATGCGTTTTCGATGTCATCATAATAGCCAATTCCTTCAGGGTCTGTTCCGTAATAGAGCGGCTGGCTGAACCACGTTCTGCTGTAATTCAGGGAAAACCGCATCTGCTGGTTCAAATACCAGTTCAAAGCCACGGTAAAAGACGTAGCTCTTCTGACGCTGTCACCCGGCTCAACCAGGGATGAATAGACAATCGGGGACCCGCTGAACTGCTGATATTGGAAACCGATGCCCAGTGCTCCCCACCTGCGCTGCCGCACATCAAAATTGCATTTCGGCGTTATCCCCTGCAGAAGACCGTTCTTAAATACCGGGTGTTCGCCGGTGAGCATGTAAAACATGTTTACATACCAGGCCCTGAGAGAAAAATTAAACGGCTCGGTGTCTGTATATTTCAGCCGCGTGTAATTGTTTTTGAAGAACTCGCCCATGATCGCAAACGGGCCGTATGTATAGGCTACATCAAAATTCATTCCGTGGAGCTTGCCGATATCCTGCAGGACATTGAACTTGGTCTGAGCTGCCACGGAAAAGAAGGTGGTCTGGGCGGGTGTCTTAATGTTAATCTTAAAATCCGAAGTGGTAGGGTTGGAGTAGAGAAAGCTTCCGCCGAGCTGCAGCCCGTTAAGCAGCGCGGGGCCGAAATTTTTAAATGGTATAACGACCAAACGGCCGGTGGCCTGCTTGTCATTGGCCTGGCCCCTTCGGTACGCGTCGGTGCCGTCGCCGTTAAACACCCCGGCGCTGTACAGGAGCGAGTCTTTCAGCAGGTTGCCGTACACCATAAATCCCACATCCCGGCCGGGGGTAAGGTAGTAGCCGAAGGACCGCTCGTTGAAGAAAAGGTTTTTGTCAGCGATCAGCTGCTCAAGGCTGTAGGGCTCCTTGAACTGCCCGGCCTGAAATTTTATATAAGGGAAATACTCATAATTCATGTACGCATCAACCAGACGGTTGTTGCTTGCACCCTCAAACTCTCCTTCCAATTTGAAATTAAAATCCCTGAAGAGCCTGCCCGATATACATAAGCGGGCCCGCCTGATATCAAAGTCATTCTTTATGGGATAATGGCGCTCAAACTGCGTGAAATCTGTTTGTATTAAACCGCCGAGGCTGATATCAAAACTTTTATCATTGGTGCGAAAATGCAGGCCGTCGTCATAGGCTACCGTGACTTCACGGGCTTCTTTCTTTTCCTGTTTTTTTGCTACCTGCTTATCTTCTTCATCAAGCGTCGCTTTAATTTCCCGCACCTGCTCCTCGGTCAGGGCCCCGTTTTTTTTCAGAAACTCGAGCAGTTTCTGGTCAGCAAGCGGGCCGGCAAAGGTCAGAGCTGGAGAGGCAAGAAAAATAAGTACAGCGATACGGAGCAGCAGGTTTTTCATGGTCATTCCTTCGCATGCACGGGAGAGATAATAAGGGTAAGTCGGTGAAAATAAAAAAAAGCCAATACCGTGTTTGGGATATTGGCCTGAAACCATCTCGTCGCTTTTCTCTCCTTTCCAAACACGGGAGGCAGCAGCTTTTCAGATACTGCCATATCGGCCATTGTTCATAGCTGAAAGCTTTAGAACAGAATGGCTCGGAGAGGCTCTATTTACTTCTGTCTATATATAATTGTTTCCTTATACCTGTCAAGAAAAATGAAGATTCGATGCGGGGCCTGATAAAAGCTGTAGTGCATTGCCGCAAGATCGTCGGAATTAATCGCTTGACACTTAGTTTAAAAAATTTGCATATTTAATTTCAGATTTTCTTGTAAGGATACTCCGGCTGAAGAATATGGGGACAATTCGAGGGAAACTGGCATGAGATACAAACGTCTGGGAAGAACAAATCTGGAGCTGTCGGTAATTTCTTTCGGCGGGCTGGCGCTCTTTTTTAAAGAGATCGACGAAGCCACGGCCCTCATAGAGGCAGCGCTTGACGAGGGCATCAACTATATTGACTGTGACGAGGCCGGGAACCAGTTTGTTCCCGCGCTGGTCTATGAGGACACGCGGAACAAGCTCGGGCCGGTGTTGAAAAGAAGAAGAAACGAGCTGGTGGTCGGCATAAAATCGATGTTTGCCAAGAAGGAGGACGTGGCCCGGGATATTGATAAGGCCCTGGAATATATTTTCAAGGGAACCGGCAAAGAGAAGATTGACATATTCCATTTGGCGCACGTGGATGTGGACGAAAAGCTGGACCTGCTGCTTTCTCCCGCCGGCGGCCTGGCCGCGGTTGATGAAGCGCGGCAGCAGGGAAAGCTTGATCATGTTCTGGTTGCCTCGCACAATCCGAAAGTACTCCTGCGCGCCCTGAAGACCGGCCAATTTGACGTGGCGGAATTTCCTTTTACCATCATCGAGCAGGACTATCTCAAGGAAGTGGTGCCCTACTGCCGGGAGCATGATATCGGAACCATTGCCATGAAGCCGCTCGGCGGCGGGCAGCTCACCCAGCGCGCGGACCTGTGCATCCGCTGGATCATGAACCATGATGTGGATATTATTATTCCGGGAATGAAGACAATGGAAGAATTAAAGCAGAATATCCAGCCCGGGCACAACTACGTCCCGCTGTCTCAGGAGGAGCTTAAAGAGCTTGAGGAAATCGCCCGCCCCATCGGCCAGGAATACTGCCACCGCTGCGGCTACTGCCTGCCGTGCTCCCAGGGCATACACATTTTCAGCCAGATCGATATGTATAAGACCGCGACCATCTCGCTGGAGCAGAAACGAAGCCTCTATAAGCAGATGAAGGCGCGCGGAGCAAAGACCGCGGGTGACTGTGTTGCCTGCGGGCTCTGTATTGAGAAGTGTCCTTTTAAGCTGCCGATCCCGGAGATACTGGAGAGGGCAGATAAGGCGCTGTCAGGGGAATAGCAGCAATTAACGGAGAGAAGTAACGGGGTATCAATTGTTTCCCTTGATTCTCCGGTAGTCCTCTTCAGTGTCAATATCAGCTCCTGACATCTTTTCGTCGATGCTCACCAGGTTCACCCGGTCCGGCATCTTTTCAATGAGAACCCGGCCGCCCCGGTCTCCGTCCAAAGCAAGAAGGAGTTCTTTCATTGATGAGGGAAATAGTGCCGGGTTTCCTCTGGTGTTGTTATAAACGGGAACGATGATTGAATGAGGGTCCTGTTGGAAGGTGTCTATTAATATATCTATAGTGGCAGGGTTTAAGAAGGGCTGGTCTCCCACCATGAACATAAACGCATCAGTCTTAGGATGGGCCGAATTAATCCCCAGCTTTATGGCAGCGCTCTGCCCTTCTTCAGCCCGGCCGTTATACACCGATGTTATCCCGTATTTTCTTCCGATCTTCTCTATTTCTTCCTTTTGATATATCAGGATAACTTCGTCAAGACGTGATGCCCGGGCAGCGCGTATTACCCTTTCCACCAGGGCAATGCCGTTGACCGGCAGCAGGAGCTTTTCCTGCTCCATGCGCTTTGAGAAACCGGACGCCAGGATTATACCTGAAATCATACTTATTGAAAGGTTATGGATATATTCTGTTGCAGGCCATTGAGGCTATCACGCATTTTGTGACCGGAATGCTGTCCCGTTGCAGAAGACTGATAAGGATATTTCCCGCGCTGGCTTTGCGCCGGGAATCTTCCGCTTTATTCAGCACCACATATTTTTTGCATCCATCCGGCACACCCTTGAAAAGTCCCTGTGCAGACACTACCAGCTCGACCACTGCTTCCTCATCAATCATTTCTCCCGGCCGGCGCTGCACCACGTCGCAGAACTGCTCCAGGCGGTGCACATAATCCTCTGTGATGGGATTTCCGACAGCATCAAGACCGATCACGCCGATGGCCTTCGTAGCATTGTCCGGCACAACCGGTTCATAGGCGGCAGGAGCTTTTATGGGCTTGTGCTTGGCGCCGTCGCACTCGACCAGTATGCAGTCAAACCTTTTTCCCTCGTACAGCTTCGCGATACATTCCCGGTCAATGCCAGAGAGCTTCCGCTCTTTAATAATATCGCCGCCAAGGCCGATAATTCTTCCCGGTTCCGCATGCTTCAGAATGCCGGTATCCGCCGAGCCATCTATGATGACTTCATCACACTCGCTTGCAGAAGGATAGTATATATTGGTGGTGGTGGTGACGAGAACGCTCTTGCCGCGGGCTTTTAATTCCTGCGCCAGAGCAAACATGGTGGTTGTTTTCCCCCCAGCCCCCACCAGGCAGATAAGCTCGTGCTGAGAAAGATCTATATCAAAAGCATCAACTATATTCATGGGCTTTCATAATCAGAAATAGGGTTCAACAAAAATCAACATCTTCCCACCGCACACATCCCCGCCGCGGGTGCCGAGATCATCGCTCAAGTCGGCCTCAATAAGCGCCGGCTTTTTCTCGGTGAGCAGGCAGCGCAGCGCTGCGCTGCGCACCTGGTTTTCACCGCAGCCGCCGCCCACGGAGCCCCAGGTCTTGCCGTCCGCGCTGATAATCATCTTAGCGCCGATCTCCCGCGGGGTGGAGCCCGCTGCATTGACAATGGTTGCAAGGCATACCGGAATGCCCTGTTTTTGAAAATCCACCAGCTGCTCGAATATATTTTTATCGGTCATGCGCTGCTCCTTACCGCATTGCTAAACTAACCACAGAGTGCACAGAGACCTTTTTGTTTTTCTCCTCCGTGCACTCTAAAGCAATTATGTTCTTGTTACCTCTATCTTAGTTTGTTCCGCAGGGAAATGCAGTCGGAACGCTTTAAACGCCTGGGAACATATGTTTGATATTTCTGGAGCGCATTTATGCGTGCCTGTTTCGCGGCTGAAGCCGCTCCTTGTCCCTCTGTTTCTGGTGCAGTGTGAGATTAAAAATCCTGATTTCCTGAGTTTTAGATTTTATATTCTGCCCTTTTAGAGAACACAGAGGGTTTTTCCGTGCTCTCTGTGGTTTCATCCAGCTTCCCTTTTATAGAGCTTTTGCCAGTACCGCATTGCTCAAAGCTTTTGCCTGGCCAACGCCCTTGCGCCGCACGCAGACAAGCTCGGCGGCAATGGAGAGGGCGATTTCTTCCGGCGATTCAGCGCCGATGGGAATGCCGATCGGTGTGCAGACATCCGCCAGCCGCTGCGCCGGTATCCCCTTCTTTGCCAGCAGCTCAAGTACAAAGCTGACCCTGCGGCGGCTGCCGATGAGGCCGATATAAGCTGTTTCATGCGGGATGATTTCTGTCAGGCACTCGGTGTCATGCTCGTGCCCGCGGGTAATTATAACAATAAAGGTAGCACGGTTTATGGGGATTTGCCGCAGGGCAGGAATAAAATCTTTAGCAATGACTTCACACTCGGGGAATCGCTGCTGGTCTGCAAAGTCCGGCCGGTCATCAAGTACGGTCACGCTGAAGCCGACCTCCCGCGCGAACCGGGCCAGCGGGATTGCGATGTGTCCTGCCCCGCAGATGACCAGGTGCGCCTGGGCGGAAATGATATCAAAAAAGACCTTTAGCCCCGGGCGTATCTCGCTGGTCTGTTTTTTCTGAGCCTTCAGACACGCCTGCCCCCGGCTGCGTATCAGCTCATCAACATCAGCATGCCCTGTGCCGTATTCGAGTATGCCGCCGGGAAATACTATGGACTTATGGCCGGGGGGGATTGCTTCATCGTTTGATGATATAACCGTGGCAAGACAGAATAGCTGTGCCTGTGCAAGCAGGTCGTTTATCCGGCTGATTATGTTCATACTGATAGCTCATGTTTTCTACTTTAAGGCGCACGCTGTTGAACCCGGTGCTTTTGGTTTATCGCTGAGGGTGAGGCTCGCTGTTTTAGCGCCGCTTCGAACCGCCACCAGCTCCGCTGCAATGGAGACCGCGATCTCGGCGGGCGTGCTGGCCCCGATGCTGATGCCGACCGGAGAGTATACCTTTTTAATCGTGTCCTCGCTCACCCCCTTGTCCCGCAACTGCTGAAACGCTTTAGCAACCTTGCTGCGACTGCCGATCATGCCGAGATAGCGAAACGGTTTATGGATAAGCTGCTCAAGGATTTCAAAATCATGGGCATGCTTGTGGGTCACGATTATGATATAGGTGTTATCAGAAAAGACAAAACCCTCCAGCACCTTCTGGTAGTCTTCGGCAATAATGGCGTCAGCCCAGGGCAGGTGCTCCCTGTTTGCGAACTCGCTGCGGTTATCAACCACGGTGACGTTGAAATCAAGCATCTTGCCGATTTGAGAAAGCGCGCTGCCGATGTGGCCGGCGCCGAATATGACAAGCTGTGCCGCGGGAAGAAGCGGCTCGAGGAATACGCTCATGCCGCCGCCGCATGACATGCCGATGTCTTTGAGCTCATAGCGGACAAATTTAGGCGATGCAGCGCTCATGAGCTGCAGCGCTTCATCGACAATCTTTTTTTCTATGGCGCCGCCGCCGATAGTCCCGGCTATCGATCCGTCTGCCCTGATGAGCATGCGGGCGCCCTCCTCGCGGGGAGCAGAGCCCAGTGATTCTATGACGGTAGCCAATACCACCGGGGTACCGGCTTTTTTCGCCGCAACTATTTCTTCAAAAATATCCATAATACATCTCCTGGTGTAATCGTTATCGTCTGCAGGGGCACAAAATTTTGTCCCGCCTTCAAAAGCCTTCTCAACATCGTCATTGCTGAGAAGTTTTGCTTCGGCAACGGTTTTCCCGAGCGCAAGCTCGGTGAGCATGCTGTTCACCGCAATGGTTGAAGCGCAGCCATTTGATTTAAAGCGGATGTCAAAAACGCGGCCGTCCTCGATCATGATCCACAGTTCAATTCTATCGCCGCAGGCAGGATCATCAAGCAGGGCATAGCCGTCGGCAAGCCCGTCGCTCATGTCGCCGAAATTACGAGGCCGAACGGCATGCTCACGCACCAGTGCCGGGCAGTCTTCGCCTGGATCTTCTAATTTCGGAGCGCCTTCTGCTCCCCCCCAGGCGCAGGACTCTTCGTAAAAGGGATCTTCCATACTAAGCTCCTATCAGATATTTTTCACGAGCTCTATAAACTGCTCAAGTGTCTTCAGATTATGGCAGGGCAGAAAATGATCCACATACGGCATGGCTGTGGACATGCCCAGGCACAAAGGCTCATAGCGGTCGTATTTCAGATTCGGATTGAGCCAGACAATTTTTCGGAAGCCGCGTTTGAAAAGGACCATCTGTTTTTTTAGCAGCTCGGCATCGCCCTTGTCCCAGCCGTCGCTCAGGATTACCAGGATGCGGTTGCGCTTGCGGAGCTTGCCGCCATAGAGCCGGTTGAACTTGTCAAAGCAGCCGCCGATATCCGTGCCGCCCGACCAGAACTGCACTTTTTTCGACAGAAGCTTCATGGCCGATTCAAGCGTACGGTAGATCGGAAGAGCACACGTCTGCTTGCGATCCCTGGTGAGTATATTCATGATCTCGCCGCCCCGCTGTGTGGACTGCCGGATCGAGCGGCGCAGATCGACCATTTTACCCTTATTGCTGGGTTTGAACCGGCGCCCGAGCTTTTCTTTCACCGTAATCCTGAAGCTGCGAAAAACTTCATCGAACATGGCCATCTCAAGGGGCGTGATCAACTCAAAATCCCGCTCCCGCAGGGACTGGCCGAGCGAATAGGTCGGAACATTGACCTCGTCATACTGGTTGCTCAGCTTTTTAGAATCTTTTTTGGGATTTCCCTCTTCATCCTCGGGAGATTTGCTCTTCTTATCGACGGAGGAGTCCTTCTCATCGGGCTCCTCACTGCTGCCGCCCTGCTTCTTGGGAATATTCACCCCGATGCGCCAGAACTGCAGAAACAGGATATCAAAAGCCGCCCGGTACTTTTGGCTCATGAGCATATTGGTCCGCAGAGCCATGTAGAACTCGAAGCGGCTGTTAATATCGATATGGGCAAGGGCTGCGATGGCATCCCGTTCATTTGCAGTATGCACGGGGATTTTATTTATGCGCAGCAGTTTTGCAAACTTGATAATGCGCTGGATAAGGGACTCCGTACGCTGCTCAGCAGTGGCGCTTAAATGCTTCTTTCTCTGCGCTTCGAGTTGTTTCTGCGCTTCAACCGGTACAAGAAGTACTTTCATTCGATTTTAGTCTCTGCATGCACCAGCACCGTGGTTGACATGTCCTTGAATTTTTTAACATCTTCCTTGAATTTAAACAGGGTGCCCGCGGTCATATCCATGGTGGTCTCGTCTATCTCGTCTTTGTCAAGAAGGGTGAGCGCCTCCGACCAGTCAAGCGTTTCTGCAACACCGGGCCGCTTGTAGAATTCCTGCTCACGCAGGGTTGCCATGATTTGGGAAATCTTTTTGGCAAGTTTAGCTTCAATATTGGGAATTTTCGCCAGTATGATCTCCCTTTCGCGCTCAATGGTTGGGTAGTCGATAAAATGGTACAGGCAGCGGCGCTTGAGCGCATCGTGCAGCTCGCGAACGCGGTTGGACGTAATAATAACAATGGGCTTATGCTTGGCCGTCACCGTGCCCATTTCAGGAATGGTTACCTGAAAATCGGAGAGTATTTCAAGCAGAAACGCCTCGAACTCCTCATCAGCCCGGTCGACCTCATCGATCAGGAGCACCACCTTTTCTTCACCGCGCACAGCCTGAAGCAATGGGCGGGGGATGAGAAATTCATCGGTGAAAACATTTTCAAGATGGCCCCCGGCCCCGCTTGTATCGAGAGCTTTGATTTTTAAAAGCTGCTTTGCATAATTCCATTCATAAATCGCGGAGGTTGCATCAAGGCCCTCATAGCACTGCAAACGGATGAGCTTGCGGCCCAGCGCGGAGGCAATCACCTTGGCAACCTCTGTTTTGCCAACGCCGGGCTCGCCCTCCAGCAGCAGCGGCTTTTCCATCTTCAGCGCCAGGTAGATCGTGAATGCAAGGGAATCATCGCAGATATAGTTCTCCTTCTTCAGGCCCTCCTTGATTTTATCTATGGACTCTATGGTTTTCATCATGGCCTCTTTTCATTTTAGGAATATTTATATTGAGCAAACGCCCAGAACGCCGCTTTTCCACATGAGAATCGCCTCAAGCACCGAGCCGCCAAGGGCGCGCGCCTTGTCGGAAATCGTATAGCAGTGATCGGTCACCAGGCGCGGATCGACATCGCCGATCTTGAGCCCCTGCGGCACCTCACGGCCGTTCATGATAAGCCCGCGCACCACGCCATCGAATGCCGCGCGCACCGGCTCTTCATCCACATAGCAGCCGTATCGCGCCTTTGCAGGGAGAACGCAGCACCCGCTCAGCGCCGTAGCCCATGACCGGATCGGGCTTACCTGTATCGGGGAGTGCTGAGCCCTTAAAAAACAGCCTGCCGAGATTATGCCCGCGCATCGTTTCAATGACGACATGCACCTGCCTGCCCGCTTCAAAGCCCGGCCCCAGAGCGATTGTCAGCGGCGCCATGTCCCGCCGCATGCCCGTATCGCGCTTGGCAAGCGTGGCATCAACAACGACATCAGCCTTAAGCTCTTTTAAAATAGTTGCTCCCGGATCAACCAGCACCGGGATGATCCCCTGCTGCCATGCTGCTTTGATCTCATCGATGCCGGCCGCTTTCCGTGCCC
>JAPLIX010000013.1:10692-12655 GCA_026388865.1 Pseudomonadota bacterium
TCCACCACGGTCTCCCCATCGATCACCGCCTGGGCAATAGACACGGTCCGCCGCACAACCAGCGGATGGGCAACTTCCAATAGCAGCACGTTAAAACCGCTGCGGTGCAGGCGGTGGGCAACACCTGTTGCAAGATCGCCGGCGCCCCGTATGACTACAATTGTTTCGGCCATGCTTTTAAGTCCTTCTGTCAACCCACCTTATTATATTAGTTTACTATATAATCTCATAAAATGCCCTAAAGCAGCCAAAAAAATATGCCTGCGCATGGCCGCTATTTTTGCCGGTTTGCGGCTTCCTGCGACCGGGCCAGATTGCCGCTTTTGCATTTGGGACATACATCAGGCACGCCGTTTATTGCTGCAGACTCCCACGAGTGTGAGCAGTCGTCGCAGATAAAAACTTCCTTTTTCGCCACCGAACAGACGCCGCCCTCAATTCGGATTGCCTTACCGTTCACCAGGGCATCGGCTACTTTCCTGTGTGCTGTTTTCACAATATTGCCGAAGGTCTGCCGGGATATCTGCATCCGGGTTGCGCCGTCTTCCTGATAGAGACCTTCAAGGTCTGCAAGCCGCATGGCCTCCAGCTCATCATAGGTGAGCACTAATTCTTCAAGATCACACAGGGGCACTGCGCGGGGTTTAAAATAAACAGCATTTGGCTGGCACTGCACATGGCGGCATTTAATCGGTCGAGACATAGCCATTATGTCCTTATTAGCAAATGCCAATAATATGCTTTTTAGGCCTCCCGGTCAATACTCAATTTATGCTTTTTTTATAAACTCTGTTGTCCGGGAAACAGCTTGCTCGTGCATTGGGATAGCATCGGCGGATGGCAAAAAAAGGGGGTGCCCCGGCATGGGGCACTCCCTTTTGTGTAGCGGAATTACTTCTTGATGCCTTTTTCCTTGATAGCCTTCAGTATCTTTTCCGGTGTGNNNAAAATTGCATTAGCAACCGAGCCGATGGGGCCCATCAGCGCTGATTCACCGCAGCTCTTTGCTCCCATCGGGCCGATGGGATCCGGAGCGGTTTCAACCAGAATGATCTTGGCATCAGGCATATCGGAGGGGCCAAGCATCTTGTAATCGGTGAAGTCATTGTTCAGCATGAGGCCCTTGTTGTTATAGACGTAGTCTTCCGTGAGCACAAACCCCAGACCCTGCTGAGCGCCGCCTTCCAGCTGGCCTTCGACTGAAGGCGGATGGATGGCTTTGCCGATATCATGAGTATTCACGAGCTTCAGCACTTTCACCTCGCCGGTCTCAATGTCCACTTCGACTTCGGCCATGCAGGCGCCGTAGGGCGGGGAGCAGTGCTTGGCAAAGAAGCTTGAATAGCCCTGGATCTGGCCCGGAATACCGATGGTCTTGCCGGTGGCCGCATCGATGTAGTTGTACACGCCTTCCTTGGCGATTTTCACGGCGCTGATCGACTTCTGGGGGTTGCCTTTCACGGAAATGATCTTGTCCTTCATCTCAAGATCAGCCACATTGGCTTCCAGAAGCTGGGCAGCACGCTCAAGCAGCTGCCTTTTTATGCTTTCGCAGGCTTCTATAGTGGCCGGGCCTGCGCAGTACAGCGTACGGCTTGCATGAGCGCCGACGTCAAATCCGCAAAAATCGGAGTCGCCGGACCGCAGGTGAATATCCTCAAACGGAAACCCGAGTGTTTCGGCTGCCATCTGCGTTATGGCGGTGTGGCCGCCGGTGCCGAGATCGGAAATCTGCTGCATCAGCTCGACCGTGCAGTCTTCATTGAGCTTGGCAGTACAGACGGAATGCTCAAGCAGCATGGGGAAAGCGCCGGAAGTATGCTCCATAACGGCAAGGCCGATGCCGCGACGTTTGACGCCGGTCTGCTTGGCATACTTCTTCTTCTTTTCATACCAGCCGAATTCCTTGGCACAGATGTCAAGGCAGTCGTTAAGACCATCGGAGGCGAAGCAGACGCCTTTC
>JAPLIX010000013.1:12697-18259 GCA_026388865.1 Pseudomonadota bacterium
GTCGATGCCAAGATCATTGCACATCCGCTGAATCATCTGCTCCTGAGCAAATGTGGTCTGCGGATTGCCGTAGCCGCGAAAAGCGCCGCCGGGGGCTTCATTGGTGAAGTAGCCTTCCGTCTGGCAGCCCATTGCCTGCCACTTGTACATGCCGTGGATGAATGCGGCTGCGCAGAATGGCGGCCCGGAACCATGGGTATAATAGCCGCCTTTGCGGGCCATATAAAATGCATCTATTGCGACGGGGGTGCCGTCTTTTTTGAAGCCCATCTTCATCCAGATCTTCCCGGGATAACGAGTCTCAGAAGCAACCCAGTCTTCCTCACGAAGCATTTCTGTTCTTACCGGATGGCCGGGCACTGCCATGGCAAGGGCGCAGGCATGAGGTTCACCAACCATGCCGAGCCTGACGCCGAACCCGCCACCGACCGTGGTCTGCACCAGGCGAACGCGGGTCAGGGGCAGCTCGAACAGCTCTGCGACCAGCACCTGCGTGGGCTTGGGCATCTGGGTTGAGGTCCAGATGTTGAGGCGATTGCGTTCATCATAATGGGCCACATAGGAATGGTTTTCCATCTGGCACTGCTTCTGCTTGGGAAGACCAAACGTATCTTCAATAATATAATCGCAGTGCTCAAGCAGTTCCATCGCCGTTTTGCCGTTTTTGTCGTTCCAGCCATAGCGGTTGTTCGGAAAAAATGATGCGGGCAGATCAAAAGCCTTGTTGCCGGGCTTGAGCGGCGTGAACAGATAGCCGTTCTTCTTGGCGCCTTCGGCCTTTGATTCCTCGCAGGTCATAAAAATGGGCAGGGGCTCATAGGTGACCTTGATCTTGTCTGCTGCGCGCTCGGCTGCTTCTTCGGTCCGTGCGATGACACCGCAAATGGCGTCGCCCTGGTGCTTCACGACCTTGTTGAAGATATTCAGGTCCGCGATTTCGCCGAATACTTCACCGAAGGCTTCGGGCACGAGCACTTTCATAACCGTCGTGTTATAGCCACGTTGGGTGACATCATCGGGGCCGAGGATTTTTACGACGCCGGGAACCTTCAGCGCTGCGGAGAAGTCGAGCTTCTTCACTTTCGCGTGGGCATGCTCCCAGCAGCGAACTACCTTGCCGTAGTACATGCCGGGCATGCGCATATCGCCGGCATAGACAGCTTGACCGGTTACCTTTTCACGAGAGTCAACTTTGGGGATTCGTTTTCCAATAACGGATTCTGCCATGCTGTTCCTCCTTTCCTATCGCTTGCCGGCGGCTATTTTTTTACTAGCCACCTGAACAGCTTTGATAATTTTTACATATCCGGTGCAGCGGCAGATATTGCCTTCCAGACCGCGCCGAATTTCCACTTCCGTGGGCTTTGGGTTCTTCTCAAGAATGGAGACAGACTTGAGAACCATGCCCGGCGTGCAGAAGCCGCATTGAATAGCACTTTCATCGACAAAAGCTTTCTGTACAGGGTGCAGATCGCCGTTCTTGGCAAGACCTGCGGCAGTGGTAATGCTTTTGCCATCCATGGTGGCCGCAAGAGCTACACAGGCAAGAACGGTTTTGCGCTTGCCCTTTCCCACATCCAGCAGCACGGTGCAGGCGCCGCACTCGCCCCGGCCACAGCCGTATTTAACGTCAGTCAGGTTCAAATGATCCCTGATGACCTGAAGAAGAGTATGATGAACGGGTATGTTCAGATTATACTCATCCCCATTTATATAAAGAGTTATTGCACGTTTTTTCATGATGTTTATCTCCTTAAGTTTTTGTTGTGAAATAGTCCTTTATTAACTTTAACCAAGTGCTTCGACAATTATGCGCTTGACCATCACGCCCGCCACATCGCGGCGATACTCCGCCGAGGAGCGCACATCGTCGATTGGGCTGATTTCGCTGGGGACTGTTTCAACAACCTTCCGGAGAACAGCGTCGGTAATCTGGTTGCCGTTCAGGATCGCTTCGACTTTTTTCAGCCGAATAGTGGTCGGGGCCACTGCGCCGATGGCAACACGGGCTTGCTTACAGATATTACCTGACATATCCAGACGCACGGCGACATTGACCTTGCAGAGGTCCAGTGTGGTGCGCGTCATGCGTGCAAAAGCATTGGAGGAGCCGCTTGCCATGGGGGGCAACTTAATTTCAACGGCAAGCTCAGTCATCAATGCTGACCTCCCTTTTGCCCTCGGGACCACGAAGAACTATGGTGCCGCCGATTGCGAGAATCGCGCAGCAGCAGTCCCCTGAGGGGGAAGCGCGCATGATATTACCAACAACGGTTCCCATATTGCGCGTCTGGGGCGTGCCGTTGATGGCGGCTGATTTCCACAAAGCAGGATAGTGTTTTTCTACATCTGCATTGTCGGCAACCTGCTGCAGCGTTGCCATAGCGCCGATACGCAGCCCTTGTTTGCTGTCGTACTCGACATAGTCCAGACCGGGAATTTCGGCAAGACTGATCACATTGGGACTGCCAAATCCCTTGGTCATCGAGATGACTACATCGGTGCCGCCAGCCATGACGGAAGCCTTGCTCTTCAATTTGCCAAGCAAATCAACGGCTTCCTTGATGCTCTGCGGTATCAGCAGCTCAAACTCGGGCATAATACGACTACTGCTCATAGAACTACCTCCTCACTGGGTTAATCACTTCATTCATGCTCATGAACAAACTTAGTAGAATTTTTATGAGCACTGGTTACTAAAAAAATCTGTTTGTTCTCCCCCTTACATAGAACCCGTTCCAGGTTCCCCCGGTGTCACCCCCTTTTACCCCTCGCCATCGAAGGGTAAAACGACATACATGTCACCTCCTTCCAGCAATAGTTTTCCCTCTTGAACTCTTGAAACTAAAAAGGCAGTCCCGTGTTTTCAGGAACTGGCTTACTCCTTCCTCTCCTTTCCAAACACGGGAGGCATAACCCTTTAGAGTTATACCCTATAGGTCACAGTGCATAAGCCTGCGCTTTTAGCAACAATGACTCGGAGAATTCGTTTTCTGTCTGTTATATAAAATTCTATTCAAAAAAAACTATGCTGTCAATATCGCCTCCGTGTAATTTTAAACACATATAAAATGTCCCCTTATTGCTACGACATTTTGTCCCCTTGTGCTGCGTCTAGAAAATGTCATGCTCATCGGTTTCCATCATCATGAAATGCGTGCCCGGGGAATGGTTCAGGCCCCTGGCGTGCCGGCTCCTGTTCAGGATGTCCTGCAGCGGTGTGGGCGCATGCCCGGCAATTTTATTGCCGTTGTAATAGACCCCCCATGAGCCGTCCAGGAACTGCCGCACCTCGACGTGAGCCCTGGCGTACGAAATGCGGCTGATACCCGGAGGTATCCTGATAGAAACATCTCCCACGGTAACCTGGTTGCGGGCATCCACCATGGCTTCATAACGGATGCTGCACACCATTTCAATATTAACCCCGATGGGGACCGCCCGCCATGCATTCCCGTGATTTTCATCAGCCTCCGCATAGCGTCTGTTAAACCGCCGGATAAACTGCTCCATGAACGGCCCGTTGGCCTCGTCAATGCTGGTTATTGCTTTGCGCTTCAGATCGCTCCGGAGAGAATCCTTGAACAGTGAAGAAATACTCTCAACACGGCTTTTTGATTCAAGATACTGGGCAATGCCAAGATCTCTCAGGGCACGGGCGGCCTGGGTCGGGTCCTGCTCGCCGCGCAGCTCCTCCTCGATGGACCAGTGGGAGTCTCTGCGCTTTACGGCGCTTGCGCTGTGCTGGCAGAATGAAACCGGCATACCGAACGTTGTTACAATCTTTTTCAGCAGCCACAAATAACCTTCGCTGCCTTCTTTCTGAAAAAAACGTGCGGCAAGGCATCTCATGGTTGCCATATCGACCGCCGCCATAAAGCAGCTCTCTTCCTGACCGAACCATTTTTTCGTAATGCCGCCCCACAGCAGCATCATGCCCCGGCTGGCATAGCAGACCGAGCCCGCGTCGAAGACGCCTTTCCTTCCTGATTGGTTCCGCTTGATGCCCTCGGCGCGCAAAATTTTTCGGATCGATTCGCGGCTCAGGCTCACGCCGTGGTCAGCGCGCAGCCGCTNGCGTATCGTTGAGCGAAGTATAGCGGGTGCGGGCAAGGTGCACGATGCGGGTCTTTACATGATCGGGGACGGCTTTGGGCGAGCGCCGCCC
Source organism: Pseudomonadota bacterium (assembly GCA_026388865.1). Classification (GTDB taxonomy): domain Bacteria; phylum Desulfobacterota; class WTBG01; order CAIYCZ01; family CAIYCZ01; genus JAPLIX01. The sequence continues at coordinate 16,866 of JAPLIX010000013.1, forward strand.
CGTATTGCCGTGCCGAAGCCCTTTGACGCCGGCTTGGGCAAAGACCTGTTTAAGCCGTTTTGCCTGCCGGTAACTGACGCCTATTTTATCCGCCGCCTCCCGCAGCGTAATATAACCGCCGATAACCATCTGCAGGAAATGGACGCGCTGAAGCTGATCGGGGTTCAGCGCGAGCACACTCGTTTCAGCCGGGCTATCGTCGGTCCTCTTGTAAGGTGTTCTCTGCACGGTTTAAAAAAATCCCTTATGCATCATATAGGAAAAAAACAGCGGGGTTTCGCAGTCGGGCATGTTCTGCTCATTGAATATTTCCTGCGGGGTGCCCATGTCCACGTTTATCCCGTCGGCGTAGACAATGACTTTATCTGCCAGGCAGTAGGCCTCGAAAATATCATGCGTCACCAAAATAACCGGTATGCGGTATATGCTGCGAACATCGCGAAGAAAGTCATGCATCTCCGTGCGTAACTGGTGGTCCAGTGCTGAAAAGGGCTCGTCAAGCAGCAGCAGATCAGGCTGTCGGATAAGCGCCCGTGCAAATGCCACACGCTGCTTCTGCCCTCCGGAAATTTCGCATGGTAATTTATGCTCAAGTCCCTCAAGGTGAAAAAGATTCATGATGTCCCGCAGACGCCGTTCGCGATCTTGCGGGCTGATTCCTGCGGCGCCGTACAAAATGTTTTGTTCAGCGGTCATATGGGGGAACAGGGCAAGATCCTGAAACACATAGCCGATGCTGCGCTGCTGCGGTGTAAGCCAGATTTTTTGCTTGCCATCATAAAAGATTTTACCGCCCAAGCTGACCACGCCATCATCCGGGTACATAAGGCCAGCGATTAATTGCAGCGTCATTGATTTGCCCGAGCCCGAGGGTCCGAAGATGACCGCAAGCTCATTACCCACCTCCCATGCAACATCGAGGCTGAAGCCGTTCACTTTTTTGCGCAGTTTTACTGAGAGGGGCATCACACAAACCTTTTAGTGAAGCGATTCGCTATATACAGAAAGCTTCCTGAAATAAGGGTGAAAAATATAACCATCACGTTTGCCTTTGACCAGTCCCCGCTGCTTGCTGATGTATAAATCGCAAGGGGCATGGTATCGGTCTTTCCGGGGATGTTGCCGGCAAGCATCAGTGTTGCGCCGAATTCCCCCATGGCCCGGGCAAAGGAGAGGACGGTTCCGGCGATGATTCCCTTCCTCGATAGGGGCAGTATAATTTTCAGAAACGTCTCGAATTCCGAGTGCCCCAGGGTGTAGGAAGCGCTGATGAGGTTTCGATCGATTGATTCCATGGCTGCCCGGGAGGTTTTTATCATCAGGGGCAGCGCCACTACAAAGGACGCGAGCACCGCGGCATACCAGGTAAACATAATGCTGAAACCGGTCCAGTT
>JAPLIX010000427.1 GCA_026388865.1 Pseudomonadota bacterium
TATATTGTACAGGCAGCCGGCAGCGACGGCAGCGTCAAGCATATTATTTATATCAGCGCGCTGGGGGTGGCGCGGGGAGATAAAATTCCCGCCTTCCACCAGAACCATATAGCCAAACGCAATGCGGAAAATATTCTGCTGCAGTCCGGGGTAGCGCATACCATCCTCAGGCCATCGGGATACTTCTTTGATTTCAGGGACCTGCTTGCCGCGGCAATATCCGACCGCTACAAGATTGTGGACCAGGGCAGCGGCCGGGTGCAGCCGGTCAGCCAGGACAACATGGCTGAAATACTCTGCGCCTCCATTGGCAATGAGCGGGCTAAAAATAAAATAGTCGGCGTGGGCGGGCCCGACGTGTTCAGCTACCGCGGGCTTGCGGAGGTGTTCGGCAGGGTTCTTAAAAAAGAGGTAAAGCCGGTCAGCCTCACCCCGGCTTTGTTTAAGAAGGAATATTTCAACAGCGACGTAGTGCTCTTCCGCGCAACATCCGACAGCGTCCTTGCGCCGGGAGACCTTGAGAAGCAGCAGGAAATATATCCCTGCCTGGAATTGACGCACCTTGAGGATTACCTCAGCAATCCTGATGATCCGATGCTGAAGGCGTATTTTAAGAAATAGGGTCCGAGGGGCCAACGATTCGATTGCGGAATGTTGAATGCGGAGTGCGGAATTATAAGAAAATATTCCACATTCCGAAATCCGCCCGTCCTCCGTAGCAGATTACTGCGGTGGGTGGACATTCTGCAATCAAGTGGACCCTTGAACCCTTTATTTCACAGCCACGACAGCAGCGCCGTTCCCAGAATGAGCGCAATAATCCCGGCAAGCCGCCAGGTATTCTCTGAAGCCTGTTCAAAAAACCAGCAGGTGAGCCTGCCGGCGAGCCTTCCCGGATTAAAGAGAACCATACAGCCCTTGCCTATTGCCAGTATCCCGAGAAGAACAACAACCCAGGGAAGGGCGGTCTGGTAAGCCCCGGCTATAAGAAGCGCCCCGATGGCAATGGGGACAATTGAAATGAGTCCCGGGTCAGTACCCTGAACTGTTTTTTTCAGAACATGCCGGCACTGATTGGTGTACAGAATAAAAGAGCTCCCCGCGCCTATCCACAAAACACCGATTATATAAAGAAGCCATTTCATACATTCACCCTTCCTTTCTACAGGTATTGTGGAAACATTAGCATAGAGAGTATAGAGAAACAAGCAAACAGCTTTCGGCTTTCGGCTTTCAGCCTTCAGCATTATTTTCTTAATTCTGTAATCCGCGCTTCACGGTTCATTGTTCTTTTTCCGAGTCACGAGCCATCCACCCTCCGCAGTTCACACTCCGCACGCCTTCAAAAGCAAGCCAGGTGCAGAGTGAAGGTCGGGTTTTGATGTGCGAGTACTACGAAGGACGGGCGGATCACGAGTCACTGGCCCCTAATCTCACCGACACGGCAAATTAGCTTGACAGAAATTCCCCTGCACGCTACTATGACTTCGGTCAAATAATTTGTGCGCGGGGATAGCCAGAAGCCTCCCGCTATGGTATAATTATATTATTCCTGGAAGGAGAATGTTTCATGAATCCATTAGACATGTTCAGAAAGAAATTTGAAATATACCGGAAGGTCCTCGATGAGTCAGGGGAGAAGAAGGCGTGGGATGCGCTCTTTGACGGCTACCCTGAGCGGCAGAGAAAAAACATGGGCGCGTTTATTGAAAAGCACAATACGCTCGCCGAAGCATTCACCGAAGCGGTGGCAATCTATAAGCAGATTGGCATGGAAATGCAGGTTGTCGATATTTCAAATAATAACATGGATGCCGTGCTTGAAATTCAGCGCGTATGCCCGGCGCTGCAGTTCAATCTGCACAAAGATTTCGGTTTTGAAAAACCCTGCCGTGTAATCTGTGAAATGGATTTAGCGGCAACCAACCAGGCTTTCGCCGATATGAACATGAAAGGCTCCATTCTCTGCGCTCAGGCTGAGGGAAGCTGCGTGTGCATGTTTAAGTATGAGCGCCCGAAAAAATAACCGGCCGCTATAAAAATATCTCTTTAACGCGCGTTATAAATCCCCTCCTGTACATCACGGGAGGGGATTTATTTGTATCACCATGAAACAGAACAGTGCCAACCGCTCACCGCAGGTATATCTGCGCGATGATGTCATCCCTTCGCTGCTTTCCGGGAGCTATGCCTTTGTATCATCGCTGACCTATTTTTTTATTCCTTTGTTTTTACAGGACCATCTTAAGTTCTCCGGCAGCAAAATCGGGTTGCTCTACGCGGGCCTGAGCATTACCGGCCTCTTCATCACCTTCCCGATCGGCTTCCTGAATGACCTGTTCACACCGCGCACCCTGATCGTGCTCTCGCTCATCACCACGGCTCTTGCCCTGTGGGGACAGGGGTTTGCCACCAATTTTATACCATTTTTCCTTGTTTTTCTGCTGTTTGGCGTATCAAACAACATTTTCCGCACCTCGCTCGACGCCCTGATGTTTAAAGGAGCACAGGAAGAAAACAGGGGAACACGCTACGGGCTTTTCAATGCCATGCGTATGATCGGATTTACGGCAGGAGCGCTCTTTGCCGGTTACGCTCTTCTGTCATTTGATTTTACCGCGAAGCTCAGACACCTGAGCGTCTTTGCGCTGGCGTTAGTGCTTGCCTACCCGTTTCTCGCCGCAACTCCCGGCAAGCGCTGGGAGCTCTTTAATTACCGGGAAGATTTTTTCAAAAAGGAAGTCATCGTGTTTTCCCTCTGGCTCTTTTTTTTCACCCTCCACTGGGGTGCGGAGTCAACCTGCGTCAGCCTGTTTCTTCGCCATCACCTCAATCTGCAGATGCCCGGGATCGGTTACTATATGGCAACTGAATTTATTGCCGTGGCGCTGGCAAGCTTCTGGTGCGGGAGACTGGTTGACCGGGGAATCGGCCCGGAGCGACTGCTGTACCCGGGGCTCATCGCCTCCGGATTAGGGCATATCCTCATGACCTATCCAAACGTCACGTTTTCTCTTGCCTGGCGCATAATCCATGGAATGGGAGATGGTGCGGTTATGATAGCTATGTATGAAGGGATTGGCAGGCTGTTTCACGTGGACAGAGTCGGGGGTAATGCCAGCCTCATCTACCTGGTCACGCTGGTCGGGTCCTTTGCCGGGGCACTCATCTTCGGGCCGCTTGGAGAGTACGCCGGATACTGGGTTCCCCTGGCTATATCAGGATTTATTACCCTGGTGCTGCTGCCGGTTCTTGTCTGGTGGCAGAGGTGGGAAGCCTCGCATGCTGCCCTGTAAATCGTGAACATCTGTGCGCTGCAGCTTCAAGGAGGAATGGGCGCAGCGGGCACCGTGCAACATGAGCCCGCTAAAAAATAGCCTTGGGCGGCAGTATCGAGCCCAGCAGCGCTTCAGGCGGTATGCCCTGGTCCAGCCCATATTTGGTGCCCGAATCTTCAAGCAGTATCCACTCAGCCCACAGGCCGTGAATCTTCAGTTTTTTCTCGATGTCCTGCCCGGTAAATTCCTCTGCTTTGCGCTTGTCAACAAGCGCCCCGTAGAGAGTTAAAAACATGTCAGCCAGGTCCGTTAAAAAAGCAAAATTTTTTTCTTCCAGATGAA
>JAPLIX010000384.1 GCA_026388865.1 Pseudomonadota bacterium
CCGGCTATCATTCTGCTTCTCTTTCTCCCGGACATGAAATCGATTATATCGGGGTAATGCGCCGGTCTCTGGTGGCGGAGGCTGATATGGAATGGTTCTGCAGAACCTTCAGTAATGACCCGGAATATAATCCGGATAATTTGCTGCTCATCTATGAAGACACCACACCAATAGCTGCGGCAGCAGCCTGGCAGAAGCTGTTGGGGTCAAAGAAGACGGGCCTTGTGCATATGGTCGGCGTGGACAGGAAGTATCAGGGCAGGGGACTGGGCAGGGTAATAACGCTGCTGGTATTAAAAAGGCTGAGGAAACGCGGGTTCAAAGAGGTCATGGTAGCAACTGAAGACTTTCGCATAGCGGCGCTCAGTCTCTATCTAGCGCTTGGTTTCAAACCGCTCTACCGGCACCGCTCGGACGAAAAACGCTGGAAAAGAGTCATGCAGAAGATGAGGACCCGGGCATGTTAATAGTAATCGCGGGAGAATCCGGGGTTGATCAAGTACCGAGTGTCCACCCTCCGCAGTGTTGAAAAAAAACGTATCGGTGATTGCGAAGTATACGTTTGAATTTGGTCTGGCCACACTTTTCGGTGCTACCTGCCCTCCGCACAAAGCGTGCTTCGGAAGGCGGGCGGAGGACGGGCTGAGAAAAAAACACTCGTTACTTGGCGCTCATTACTCAGAACTTTTCTCTACCTCGCCGCTCCACCCCTCTTCTGCACCACAGCTTCTACCGGTCCACGGAAAATATTATTATCCTGCAGGTCAGTGTTCTCCAGTCGGTAAAAATAGGGTTTCCCTTCTTTCATCGTGTCATCAACATATTCATAGGTAGCCCCATCTGCCGCGGAGCCCCGTGCGGGAATTATCCGGGAATTAATTTTAATGTAGGCGCCGTTGGCCGCCTCAGCGCGGTAGATGTTGAAGCCGGCATTGCCGGGTTCCGTTCTGGTGCTCCACCGCAGCGCCACGTGACTGTTTCCGGGCAGGGCGGAGAAGTTCTTAAGCTCAGTCAGCGGCGCCCGGGACGTTAAGCAGTACAAGCCCCCGGCTCCCCCGCACATGCTGAACACATAGAGGCACCCGTCCTCGCCGATGGTGATATGCTCAAAAGAACTGGTGGGCACGCACATGCTGTCCAGCTTCCAGCGCTCAGTGCCGCTCGCGCTGTAACTGTACAGGGCAAAGGGCTCGGCGGTTGCAAAGTAGATATTATCCTGGGCATCCGCAACAATGGCAGCCTGGATGTAGCCCGGCACGGTTATCTCCCAGCGCGCCTGTCCTTCCAGATCATAGGATGCCACGCGGTCATAATCTCCCGGGGCTTCTTTGGGCGCGTAGATTATCCCGCTGTCGGTCACGGCAAGAGTGGTTGGCTGGCTTTTATGATGGCCTTCTTTGCTCCACTTGAGAGAGCCGTCAGGATTTATAGCCAGCAGCGTTCCGCCGCTGACGGCAAGGATGGTTCCATTGGGTGCGGCGCAGCGCAGCTCTGCTGCGGGATAGGACCAGAGCGTTTTCCAGAATTCTTTGCCGGTTCCGGGGTCGCGCGCTATCTGCTGCGCGTCAATCACGTGCGGGTCGCTGCCCCGGCTGCATTGCTGGCGATATACCAGCGAGTCGTCGCCGCTGTCGGGAATTGTGTCAGGATAAAACGTGCAGTAGCCGGGCCACACGGCGCCGCCGTCACGGTCGTATATCTGTTCCTGGAAATGAATTAATCCCCCGGCTATGCTGACGCCGAAACCGCCGTTCCAGTAATTCTCTTTGCCCTCCCATTCTTTGGAACCCATGCTGTTAAGACCCGCCTTTTTCCCGAAGCAGCCGCCGTCATGCACATAGACATGATTCTGTTCGTCCAGGGCAAATTTGTGGCACACATCAGAATATGACCAGAGAAGCGACCCATTGTTATCATAGTGCAGCAGCGCGTTGCCACGCGCATCGTAACGATAGATCCCATCCGGGGTTGTGTAGGCTGAGCCCCACTGCGTGCCGGGCAGCACCCATTTTATGGCCGGTTTTGTTGCGGGGCCGGTGCTTGCTGACTGACAGGTATGCTGCGGGTTGTTGCCCTGCATGGACCAGCAGGGCAGGGACTTGGCGCTCACCCCTGCAACATAGCTCACCGCAGCAAGCACTGTTATAATCAGGCCTGCTGCAATGACGCGCAGAAGCTTTGAAAAGAAATTATTTAAAAGTGATTTTTCCGTCACGGTGCCGCCCTGTTGATCTTTAACGTTATTTTATTCACTCTTCACTCAGCACGCTCTATTCGTTACTTGGATATGCCGTATATCAAGCGCGGCATGGCCTTTACCGGTCCATGGAATGTGCTGATTCCGTTAGTATTCACATCTTCCACCAGGTAATAATAGAGTTTTCCGTTCATTACCCATTTATCAAAAAAATTTATCAAAAAAATCATAGTCAGCACTCATAACCGGAGAACCTTCTGCGGGTATCATGCTGTCATTTATAAAAAACAAGCAGAATACCCCGCTGTTCTACAGCGGGGATGAATGCTATCAAAAAAATAAATTAATTGGCAAGATGCCTCGCAGCTCTGCTGCGGTGTAATGCACTGTTTGTTAAAAACAAAACCCCCACCAGCACGCAAGCTGATAGAGGTTCTGGTCATGACAAAAATATATTATGCTGAAGTCTGACTATGGATAGTGCCATTTTTTAAGCCCCGATTTCGCTAATAATCATATAAAATAACAAGCAAAAAGTCAATAACTCATATTCAGGCAGAATTAATTTTGACTAACTGCTTATCTTTATGTAAATAATAGCTATAGTATAATAAGAAAACATAGTGACAGGGAGGAGTAGCTTTATGGACAATATAATGAGAACAGCAAATCCGGCTTTGAATGATAAAACCTTCACCGGTCTTGAGTATGCCGGGGCCGGGGATAATGTGATGACCATTCAGGGCACGGTAAATAAGACCGGTGTACTACTTGCCCTGGTTTTAATCGCGGCAGCATGGGTGTGGAACATGTTCTTTGAGAGCAATAACCCTGCTACAGTTGCACCGTGGATGATCGGCGGTGCTGTCGGCGGGTTTGTTGTCGCCCTGGTGACGGTATTTAAAAAACAGTGGGCGGGAGCGACTGCTCCGGTGTACGCGGTGCTGGAAGGATTATTTCTTGGCGGAACCTCCGCCATTTTTGAAGCGCGCTTTCCGGGGATTGTGATACAGGCAGTCGGGCTTACCTTCGGCACCCTGTTCTGCCTTCTGATGGCTTATAAATCAGGTGTCATCAAGGCAACGGAAAATTTCAAGCTGGGCGTTGTGGCCGCGACCGGCGGGATCGCATTGATGTATTTTATCACCATGATCCTGGGCTTCTTCGGTGTCAGCGTGCCCTTCATTCAGGGCAGCAGTCCCCTCAGCATCGGTATCAGTGTTTTTATCGTGATAATTGCCGCGCTGAACCTGGTGCTTGATTTTGATTTCATTGAAAACGGCTCCGCTGCGGGCGCACCCAAATACATGGAGTGGTATGCAGCCTTCGGCCTGATGGTCACCCTGATATGGCTCTACATCGAGATTTTGCGACTGCTGAGCAAGTTAAGATCGAGGGATTAAGAATGCGTTGAGCGAAAAAGAGGGCAGCGCCCTATAAACAGGCGGTGTTGGGGTAAGGTCGGGCGTTATGAAATTATTTGTTTAGATTTCTGTATGGAGTGGTCGGGGCGAGAGGATTTGAACCTCCGACCCCCTGCGCCCAAGGCAGGTGCGCTAACCAGGCTGCGCTACGCCCCGATCAAAAAGAAAAATACTAAACACGAATTTCTAAATTCTAAACAAATTCTAAAGCCCGAAACCTGCAAGACAAGTAAAAACAAAAGTACCATAAGTTGCTGTCAAAAGCAACGCTTCTATTGGTTCGCCATGCCCAGAAAATCCGGGAGGATTTTGCGAAGCTCATGCAGTGCCCGCGCCCGATGACTGATTTTATTTTTCTGCTCAGGCTGCATCTCGGCAAAGGTGAGTCCTGATGCAGGGTCTAAAAAGACCGGGTCATAGCCGAAACCATTATGCCCGCGCGGCTCATCAATGATCACGCCCCGGTATTCTCCGGTGACCACCTTCTCCGTTCCCGATGGACTGACGATGGCAAGTACGCAGCAAAAGCGCGCACCGCGGTTTTCAGGCTTAGCTCCCTGAAGCTCGCGCAGCAGCTTTTCATAATTTTCCCTGTCAGTGGCTCTGTCGCCGGCATAGCGGGCAGAATAGATGCCGGGATGTCCGGAGAGAGAGTCAACTTCCAGCCCTGAATCATCAGCAATAGTTACCAAACCGGTGTGAGCGCAGATGGCGCGGGCCTTTTTCAGGGCGTTTTCTGCAAAACTCTCCCCGTCTTCTACCACAGCAGGGTGTTCAGAGAAATCCTTTAGATAAAGAAGCTCCACATCAAAGCCCTGCAGCAGGTCCTTCAGTTCCCGGAGTTTATTCTGATTCGTCGTGGCGATAACTATATTCATTTTAATCGAACCGCAGAGAGGAACAAGGACAGACAACAGACTACAGACAAGAGAAAACAGATTACAGACGACAGACAAAAGAAAACACAGACACGCTGATTACAAAAAAACTGATAACGTGTCGCGAATCCCGAGCCCCGCCCCGGTTCACTACATGGGTATTTCAGGCTGAATCACGATGCGGCTGATATTCAGTTCTTTAACATCAGGCGGGAGCTTCATGTTTTTGAAGAACAGGGTATTGCCTTTGCGCGTGAGGGTCGTGGTCATTACCGGGTTATTCAGGTAGAAGGTATATTTCTGGCATTCCTGGTGGCAGGGAAAGACGCCGATTACCCCCTTCTTCTCCGGGAGGTCACAGTTTGCAACCAGGCAGAAGCGGGTGGTGGAGACATAGGCAAACGGTATGTAGAGGGAAAGCTTCAGATCAGGCGGCGCGCCGCCCAGATCAAGTCCCTGGATGGGGTTATCAAGCTCTACCCGGGTAATGTTTTGTTCCCGCAAAAACCGCTGGTAGACCGGCACCCCGAGGTTGGTGCTTTTCAGGTGCTGCAGAGCCCCGGAGGGGAGCTTATCAAGGACATTGGCAATGCGCGGACCCCTCTTGAGTTTGGTGAGGAGTCTTCCCTGCACCAGCTCCAGGTGCGGGAACTGCTGCCTGATGATGCGCAGCACCCCCCAGTCGTTAAACACCACCTCGGTTCCAGTGGGCAGGATTGCCAGCAGCCGCTCAACTTTGCGGATGCCGTCATCGGTGACATACGGCGTGACGAGGGTGAAGGCAAGCCCGCGCTCCTGAACCTCCTCCATCACCCGGGATAGCGTTTCCGGGCCTGGCAGGAGCCGCTCACAGAACTCGTTGCCGAAATAGACCCGCTGGTAGTCGGCAGTAAGGTATTTTAAGTTTTTCTGTTTTGCAATGAAAAGGGCGCGTTCCACGGCTTATTTTAAAAAAAAGTGAAAAGTGAAAGATGTAATGTAAAACGAAGGGACATCATTGTATAACTTTTCATGACACGTAATGGGATACAATGCAACAGTGCAGGATAAAAAATATGGTCAGAAACAGCTCTGTCTCTGACCATATTTTTTTATACTGTCAATAGTGCTGCCTGCTTATTTCAAGCCGCACAGCTTATCATCTTTCCAGCCCTGCTTGATGTCCGCGGCATAGAACAGTTTCAGCGTCATATGGCTCATTTTCCACTTGCCGTTTTCCTTGCGGTATTTGTCAAATTCAAGGCCGGCCAGGAAAATATCTTTGCCGCTTTTCATGGTGCTGGTCTGCCAGAGATAAAACACGCCTTCTGCTTCTGTGTCGCTTAAGATTTTGATGCGCGGCTGCAGGAAGAAGTGCACGCCGAAGAGCAGCGAGTCTTTAGCGCCGTCAAAGAATTTGCATACTTCATCAAGTCCCACATACTTTCCAAAACCTTCTTTCTCTCCATCCCACACCGCATCCTTGGTGAAGAGGCCTCTCATGCGCTTGGGATTGTACAGATCGTCGCAGGCATCCGCATATTCAGCTTTTAACTGCTTGATGGCTTCGATATCTTCTAGTCTTTGTACACGTTTTGCGAGTTCATTGATGTCCATCTCGGTCCTCCTTTGGTGTTTTTGGTTATGAATATCTCGTATTCTCGCGGGATAAACTCTTACTACTGGTTATCTAACCAGTAGTAAGCATATTTCTAGTAACCAACAAGAAATACTCTACTTTTCTCCCCGGTACTTGTCAATAAAAAAGAGCAGCAGGCGCTGAACAGTACGCACGCATCACGAAAGCTACCCCCTATTTTATAAGGTTGAACTTTGTCATGGTGATGGCCATCGTCACGAGCTTGAAGACATAGTCGATAAACTTCACCATGGTTTCACTCACGCCCCAGAAAAAGAACAGGAATCCGATCAGCAGAAAAATATTCGCCCAGATCCGCTTCAGCATGCCGGGAGAATTTTTAATAATAAAATAGGAATTTATCATCAGGGCGAGCCCGGCAGATAAGAGAATTACAATTACATACTTGGACATCGCTTTTCTCCTTCCGGATGGTACGGCATGCTGCTGGCAGATTGTTTTGCAGGATTAAGCCAGGAGCTCGGGTTCACACAAAAGCTTTGAATTTACGGAAACCTGATCGCAGTTTTTGCATTTATACCGTACGGTGTGGACTTTATTCTGACAGAACTTCGGCTTGCTGACGGAAGTGCTGCTGCACCAGTCAGCCCTGGTCCCCTTTCCCTGCATTGTGCAAATACCGTCGTGGCTGAGTGATACCGCACCGCAGTTGGCACAGATGAAGGCCGGCGTATCCTTATATGCTTCTTCGCGGTCATAGTCAGGTCTCCTTGCACAGTGGTTGAGGGTCATTTGGCATGTTGCATGTTGGATAGTATACGTAATTCCCCGGTTAGTCAAGCAGTCATAGACCGGGCTTTAAACTTAACAGTACCAGAACTTGCCGTTTTGTTAGCAGCATGTTTATGCAAAACAAACTTGAATACCCCGTTTTGTAAACGGGGATGAAAAGTTTTCCTGCCGAAGGCAGGCATGAGGCTTTAAACAAAAGCTTAAAAAGTCAGATGCCCCGCCTTGTAGGCGTGGTTATTCACTTTATCTGTTTTTATCTTTAATACCTTAAGTGAAGGAAATAATAACCGATTTTATATATGTGCATTATTTTTAAGGAGGAGAGTCGATGACGAACTTGATTGACAAGACTCTGTTCTGGCTTAAAATAAATGAAGAGTCGATTCTTAATTGCTTAGCGTATGTCGTTGCTCCGCTGCTGGTTGTCTTGATACTGACCTGGATCAGCTTTTTCCTGAAACATTGAACCGTTTTAGGCAGCGCTATTTCAACGGGTAAGGGCGCCTGCCCTTAGCTGCACCTCTGGTTTTTTATCTACGCATACTTCCTATATACGATACTTCCCAGCATCCAAAAATCTTCTTTCGTTATTGCTGTCTGTACCCCGGCCTGCCCGCAGAAAGTGCTTCTCTGCAGACGGAGCTTTGTGGTATTTAGCTGAAAAGGGTTTTAATTGAGATACAACACTTCAACGGTAACTCCCCGGCATGATAAATCGGATTAAAAAGCTGTGGCGTCTCCTTGATGCTGAAACAGACGGCATGCTCATCACCAGCCCGGAAAATGTCCGCTACCTGTGCGGCTTCTCCGGCACCGAGGGCACCATTCTGCTCACCCGCACAGAAGGGTTCTTCCTCACTGACGGGCGATACACGATCCAGGCGCAGCAGCAGGTTAAGCAGCTCACGATTATTACCTTCAGGGAAAAGGTGAAGGAGCTTGGCCGCCTCATAAAGAAGCTTCACGTGAAGACACTGGGGTTTGAAGCGCGCCATGTAACCGTTGCAGAACTGCATGATCTGGAAAAAGAAACCCGGCTGGTAACGCTGAAACCCTGCACTGATGTTTTAGACCGGCTGCGTATGGTTAAAGATCCAGCCGAAATAACCCTGCTGCGAAAGGCTGCACGCATTGCAGCACAAAGCCTGCAGGAGGTTATGCCGCTTATCAGGCCGGGTATCCGGGAGATTGATGTTGCCTGCGAGCTTGGATATCGCATGAAAAAAAACGGCGGGGAGGGGCCTGCGTTTCAGCTCATTGTTGCATCCGGATACCGGGCAGCATTGCCGCACGGCGTGGCTTCGCTGAAAAAAATTGCAGCAGGCGATGTGGTGGTAATTGATTACGGGACGGTTTACCGGGGTTACGCATCGGATGAGACGTGCACCGTTTTCGTCGGGAAGCCCACCGCCCGGCAGAAAAAAATTTACAGCATTGTTTTGGAGGCCCATAACCGAGCCATTGCCGCACTCAGGCCGGGGAAAACGCTGAAGATGATTGATGCTGCAGCGCGCGGCTACATTGAGCAGCAGGGCTTTAAGAAATATTTCAATCACGGCACCGGCCACGGTATTGGATTAGCAGTACATGAGCCTCCCCGCGTTTCCTATCTTGCAGAGGGAGCGGCAGTTGCGGGAATGGTCGTGACCATTGAGCCCGGCATCTATATACCGGGCTGGGGCGGGGTGCGGATTGAGGATACGGTGGTGGTGCGGGACCGCGGGTGCGAAATCATCACGCCAAACGATAAGCGCTGCACGTGCGTTGCATGACCGGGGTAAGGGAACAGTATAAAACGCCGCCCCTTTCTGCATTTGACATGTACCGGTGATGTTGCTATAAAGCAACCTCAATCAATCGCTTCGAGATTTTTTCTACAGCAACCAAAAAACACTGATACGTTGTAACCTGCAAGCAGGAATAAACGGGTACTCTTATGCGCGTGTTGGTCGTCGATGATGAACTGGGCATCAGGGAAGGGTGCCGGCGTGCACTGACGGCACAGGGATTCGAGGTTGAGGTGGCAGAAAACGGCCCGGCGGGGCTTGCCCGGCTTCGGGAAGGTCACTTTGATCTTCTGCTTCTGGATGCCATGATGCCCGGCATGAGCGGCCTTGAAATGCTGCAGCACGCCCGCAAAATTACCCCTAGCCTCATCTGCATACTTATTACCGGCTATGCTACGGTTGAGCTTGCGGTGCAGGCAATGCGTGAAGGCGCTCAGGACTTTATTGCCAAGCCCTTTACCTCTGAGCTGCTGCTGCGCGTTATTAACCGGGAGCTGGAGCGGCTGCGCCTCAAGCGTGAAGCAGAGCGGGCCGTGCTGCTTGAAGAGCAGAACCGGGAACTTTCGCGCGTTACGGCAGAGATGTCGAAGCTGGCTGCGATTGAAAGCCGCTTCATGCTGACCATGGTCCACGTCCTGCGTGCGCCGGTCGCGGTGCTGCAGAACTCCCTGCAGCTTATCCGCAAAGGATACGTGCCGGATGAAGAGCAGCCGGCATTTCTTGAACGCGCCGAGCAGCGGGCCGGTGAGCTGCTCACCATCCTTGATGATGTGCTGCTGCTCTCTCAGCTCAAGCAGGACCTGCATAAGCACCGCACCGAAACAGTCTCTGTAGCAGGCGTTCTGGAAATGGTTGCTGCCGGCCTTGAGGAAGAGGCTGATGAGCACCAGATCGAGCTCTGCATTGAGATCTCCGATTCCCCCGCCCTTGTAGCACAGACGGAACACATCAGAGCCCTGTGGCTGAACCTGCTCTCCAATGCCCTGCGCTATACC
>JAPLIX010000315.1 GCA_026388865.1 Pseudomonadota bacterium
AGGCCGGGACTTTGCCTCCGGCTTCTTTCAGATTCGCAGTCACCCACGACACCCTTGCCTTTGGCTAATGATTCCTACTGCCAAGTTCATAGCGGACTTACACCGCCAAGTTATCGCCCATGCCGGGCACACATAAAAAAGGAGTTCTCAGTTCTTTCAGAGAACTCCTTTTTTAGAGCTTGTAACTAATCCCTTATGACATTAATTTTTCAATGTTGCTCTTGCTGAAGCGCCAGGACCCTCCTACACGGAATCCTGGTAATGATCCGTCTTTTGCCAGCTTATAGACGGTAATTTTAGACAGTTTTAAATACTCTGCCACTTCGTCTGCTGTCAGAATAGGGGATTCAGAATTCAGCTCTTTGTTTTTTCTTCTCATCTGACATCTCTCCTTTCGAATTCTTTTTCCCCTCACTTCTTATGTAACGTATAACATAAAAAATAATTATTGTAAATATAATTTTTATTATGCAAGCTTAGATTGCATTTTTATTATTAAATACAATTTGATGCACAAGAAAATGTTTCCTATTGGCTTAACAAGACGAAATGAACAACTATTTGGGCATGACAACCTATTATTTATCTTAAATTTTTCTTAACGTAGCGTTAAAGCAGGTAACTATTCCTAATCATGCAAATTATTACTCATAGTTATGGATAGTATTTTAAACTACCTTTTTTTGCTTGGTCCGTTTGCTTGTGCTGCTTCAAGCCCATTAAATTCTCCCGGTAAGCAGCAGCACCTTAAGCCCCCCATGAAATAAATGATGGGTGGTCAGTCCGTGAAGGGGGATACGGTCAAGCATGGGTGCTTCGGGAACAAGTAATGCCAGTTTCCATCCTGCATATGATCGTTTCAGTTTCCCGCATAGTTCGGTAAAGAGGTCCGCCGCCGCCTCTCTCTCACCTATGCGCATCCCGTAAGGAGGATTCAAAACCACCAGCCCGGTTCTTCCGGTAAAGTCTGCGGGCTCGAGTTTGAAAAAATCCTGGCCTATGACCTGCACCGCATCGGTGAGACGATAGCGATCCACACAAGCTTTAAGTTCCGCGCAGACAGCGCCGTCCCGGTCAGAAGCAAAAATCTGCGGTTCAGTTTTTTCAGCACATACTGCTTCGCTCTGCCGCCGCATATAGTGCCAGCGTTCAGGTAAAAAGCTTGGCCAGCCCATAAAAGCAAAACCCCTGAACCACCCGGCAGGGATATGCTTAACCAGCATGGCAGCTTCGAGAGAAAAAGTCCCTGAGCCGCACATCGGGTCGATAAGCGGTTCGTTTTCCGTAAAGCCTACGATCTTTAGTATTGCTGCTGCAATGGTTTCTCGCAGGGGCGCAGCGGCACGATGGCTTTTCAAGCCCCGCTTGTGAAGCAGCTCGCCACTGCTGTCAAGAGAAACGGTAAAATGATCATCAACAATGCGCACAAAAATCTGCTGGCCGGCAGCATCGGTGGACCCCGCCTCCGGTGCGTATGCTGCAAGGCGCGGTGCTATCTTCTCCATAAAACATTCGGCAACTGCCCCCTTATGATAGAGCCGTGAATGCCGCGATGTTACGTGTACCTTGAGCGTGCTCGTGCGGGGAAGATACAGTTCCCAGGGAATCCCGGATATCTTTTTACCCAGCCGCTGAAAGTTTGAGGATTTAAACTGGCCGACGCGCATAATAATACGGTTTGCCAGGCGCAGGTGAAGGTTTGCCAGGTAGCAGTCATGCAGGCGGCCGGTAAATTCGATGCCGCCTTCGACAATAGCGGCTTTTTGAGAGGAAAGCGGAAGCTGCAGCAGCTCATTATAGCAGAGCTGTTCGAGGCCGGGAGCAGTCACTATGAAAAATTCCTGCCCGCGGCCGATTATATGTCGCTTGATGCGCTTTTCAAAGCTGGTCAATGGTGCCATTGCGGGGCTCTTTGCTTCCCGACAGCCACGCAGGGCTGTTCCTTTTTAAGAGCGTATAATAGTCTTCACAACCCGTGCAGAAAATCAATGCCCGACTGGTAGGCAGTATGCAGAATGCCGGGGTGATTCTTAACCACGCCCTTGCCGTGCTTTTTCCCCCTGGTTCCTGACAGGGTCAGCACTTCGGTTGTCTCCACGCCATGCAGCCTGAGCAATATTACCATGTTCTCTACAATGTTATCATAGGCAACAGGGTTGGACCACATCCACGAGCACACCACCACCCCTTTTTTCCCGCCCGGCATCCTGCGGGTCAGAAACGGGTTGGCGAAACAGTCCCAGCGGTCCATAAAGTTTGCCATGATAGCGTTCTCCCGCGCCGTATAGATGGGAAATCCCGCGATAAAACCGTCCATGCGGTACATTTTATCATACATAAACTCGGTCATGTCATCCTTTACCGCGCAGATGGTCTTCACGTCAACCTTTCTGCAGGCCCTGCAGCCGGAGCAGGGCTTTATGTTCAGATCACCGAGATACAGCTTCTCAACCTCCGCGCCGTTATCCGCGCAAGCCCGCAGCAGCTCATCAATCATGACATCGGTGTTGCCGCCCTTGCGCGGGCTTGAGTTGACGGCAAGAATTTTTTTACCCGGCGCAACGGGGGCGGCGGCGCCTGTCCCGCCTGACCAGCGGGTAATGGTCACGGGTTCGGCGCCGGGCTCGAGTTTTTCCTGGTCGCGCGACGCCGCTGCGTATGCTTTCATCGCTTCAAGATCCTTCACCCGCAAAATCAGCGGCTCGTAGCCGCTGGGGAAGACCTCGTAGACAGACCTCCATAAGATATCATCAGTCACCGTTGATGAGCCTTCATAGGCTGCAATCTTTTCTGCATTGTAGATAAGCCGCTGCCGCCAGCGGTTGCGGATGACCGCGGGGAATATTTCACACAGCGCGTCAGTTTTTTCCATTAGCCCTGCCTGCCATTGAAGCCTGTCCATGGTAATCCTCCTTCACGTGAGTTACTGAGTCTAACAGGTTGTTGAAAAAGTTGTTTTTCCCCGGCTGGTCAAAAATGCACAGATGCAAAGCCTCCGAAATCCTCCAGAAGTGAGGCGTACTTCAGGGTACGCCGCAACGATCCCGATATCTATCGGGAACGAGGGTAATCACGACGCATGTCGGGACAGATGGTCGTTTTTCAACAGCCGGCTAAGGGTTGCGGATTCAGAAGTTACTATCCCCTGCAGCTTTTTTCATCCGGAAACACTATAGCACAACGCATTGACCGGCAGAATTATAATTTTATCAGCGCTGCATATATCCTGAAATTTTATTGCCAATTTTCAAGCGTTCCGGTAAAGAGTAATGTTTAGGAGTTATGAGTGTTGGAGTTTATTAACTCCTGAACTCTTAACTCCTTAACTCCAGTACACATAAGCTCTGTGGTTCATTTTTAACAATACTAGCAGGTTGTTGAAAAAGTAGTTTTTTCCCAGGCTGGTCAAGAACGTCCGGATGCAAGGCGCGCGAAATCGTGAGGAATGAGGCGTACTGTACAGTACGTCGCAATGATCCCGCTAGCTATCGGGAATGAGCGCAATCCCGACGCAGGTCGGGACAGACGGGTGTTTTTCAACAGCCTGCTAAAAGGAGAATGTGCAATGACGTTTCAGGAATTAACCGAAGAGCAACGGGACAAAATAATCGACGGGATGATCCGGGTGCTGGGCCTGGAAAGAAAGCATCCATCAAAAGACGAGCTTGAGGCCGAGATCATCGATTACCTCGGGAAAAAGCAGCCCTGCACGCTTGCCACCTGCGGCGCTGACGGCATGCCGCATGTGTCGGTGGTTGATTACATGCATGACGGCCTCACCCTGTACATCATGAGCGAGGGCGGCAAAAAATTTCACAATATCCGGGAAAATAACCATGTCGCGGTGGGCATCGGCACCTCCACGCACAAAATGCGCTCCATTCGCGGAGTAAATATCCGGGGGACCGCCGATGTTTTTACCGATGACACCCCGGAATTTGCCCGGGGGCTTGAGCTGTTCAAACCGATGCTTGACGAAATCACGAAGCTGACCGGCAAGCCGGCCCAGATGCCTAAAGGTATTATGCGCATGATTCGCGTAACACCCGAAAAGATTATATATTTTCATTACAATAAAGGTATCGGCAATGCGCTCTGGGAAGCCGGGCGCTGAGGTATTTCCCGGGCGAACCCGGAGTACGCTGGTAACCGGCAGGGAGTTTTATTGTTGAAGACTGGCGGTTAATGAAGTGATGGAGGAAAAAGAATCGGAGTGGAACATTTTCAGGTAATCATAGTCGGTGCCGGCCCGTCCGGTGCTGCCGGTGCGAAAGTTCTGCATGAGGCGTGAGATATATAAACAAAACACCGCCGGCATAATGAGACACATGCAGCTCTGCAGGCAGCAGGCCCATTTTCTGGCAGGGTAAGCCCGTGTCTGAAATATGCTATACATGAACAGAGAGGGCAGCATAATGAACTTTAAAAATCTACTGGCAGTATTGATATTAGTGCTGGTTATGGGGTGCTCGGGTTTTATCATGGATGGCCTGAGAAAAGAATATTATCCGGACGGTAAACTTAAATCTGAAATTAACTACCGCCAGGCTGCGCGGGACGGTATGTACCGGCTCTATTATGAAAATGGTCAGTTGCAGGCAGCAGGAAACTACCGGGACGGGCTGCAGGAGGGGCCCTGGAAGATGTATGATGAAAACGGCACGCTACAGTCGGAGGAGACCTACATGCAGGGGAAGCTTATTGATAAAAAAACGTATAGCAAGTAGGGACTCGCTGGCTGGACCAGTGAAGCAATCGGGCGCTGCACTGGTGCATCAAATGGTAGCACGGGGGCTTTTCTTCTGAATTTACCTGGCGTCTCAACCGGGAGCAGTAATTTGCTTTCGGCAAAGATATTGAAGTGCTGCAGACAGCTGAATGTGGTATAAAAAAACAGCGTTATTTAAAATTTCAAACAAAGGGGAGGGTCTATGAGCGAAGAATATACATTTGCACCATACGCAGAAAAAGTGCAGGAGGCAATTAAGGAATTCGGCGGGACTGTCATGGAGTCGTACCGCGGGCATGATATCCGGCCCCTGTGGAACCAGAACGGCGAAGGCTACACCGGTTACAAATATCTCTATAAGGCGCCAAAGCTTGAGAAGATAGCGTTCGGCGTCGGCAGCTTCCGCGAAAAGCTCATGTCCTACGCGCTCATGATATGGCCCGATGATGATCACGCGCTGCCCATCTATTCCAGCTACTGGGCTGAAAGCGCCAAAGGGAGTTTTTTTATCATCGATTTTTACCCGCTTGCTGACTGCATCCGCGATCTTCCCTACATGGAGAAGTATCTCGCGCCGCTGGAGGATATCTATGGCCGGGGGCTTGAACAGTTCCCGCCGTCAAACGTGAGAAGTGAGAACTGGTTCCGGGCCGTTTCCTCACCCTATCTCATCACCACCGAGGCTGATGAGACGCGAGAAAACCAGGAGCGGCTTCTGAGCCTGACCCTTGATTACCTCAAGGTCTATAGTGATCTCTGGAAAAATGAAGCGCCCAGCCCTGCGGAGTACATGAAGGAATTGAACGCCCGGAAAGAGGCCATCCGCAAAACTTTTGAGGCGCGCGATTCAATCGGCGACACGATGCTCACCAGGGCTATCGGCAAAGAGCTGGCACACCTGTCTCTGATTACCCAGTTTTAAAATAATATAAGGGCCACAGGCTGCTTTTTGTTTACAAATCAGCTGCCGGTCCCTTTTTGCGTTTCTATGGCAACAAATAGCAGGGATCGCGGGATTGTCTACTCAACCGAGCATGGCACGATGTGCCCTGCCTGCGGTAAGCCCGAGGCACAATGCGTATGCTGCAGAAACAGTGCATCTACACCGGGCGACGGGATCGTGCGCGTGGGACGGGTAACCAAGGGATGCAGGGGGAAAGGTTTAACCGTGATTACCGGCATTTCCCTGGACCATGACGGGCTGGCGAATCTGGCACGACAGCTTAAACAAAAATGCGGTGCCGGCGGCACCGTAAAAGACGGTGTCGTAGAAATTCAGGGCGATCACCGGGATCTGCTGGTGGAAGAGCTGAAGAAGCAGGGGTATGTTGTCAAGCGTTCGGGCGGTTAAATTCGTCTGCCGTGACTCGTCGCTCGTGTCCCGTGTGATAGACAACACAAATAAAAATTTGACCTCACAGCATCTACTGATCGAGTAGGAGGCAGGTGATTAGTTCACCTGCCGTCCTCTCACA
>JAPLIX010000067.1:0-8651 GCA_026388865.1 Pseudomonadota bacterium
CAGGACTTGAACGCCGCGCATTGAAACGGGGGATGATACCCGGCAGGGCATTTGCGTGTGCAGTATGAATTCAGATGCAATCTACTGACAGTACGCATAACACCTTTGCACTAAACAAAATCCTATGTTATGTGTAAGCCTTCGGGCTTTACAGAGGAGTGATCGATCATGAAAACAGCACAAGGCAATTCTCCTTACCTGCAACTCACCGATATGCGTCTCTGGTATATCGCCCTGCTGCTCAGCGTAGTGCTCAGTTTTACAGGAATCGCTGATCGTGGACTGTGGGAGCCTGACGAGCCGCGGGATGCGGCAGTTGCTTTAGAGATGAGCCGGGAAAGCAACTACATCGTGCCCCGCCTTGCCGGAACACCGTTTGTAGAAAAGCCGCCGCTCTACTTTGCTACCGCTGCAGGGGTCATAAAACTTCTGGGGGGACGCACAGATACTGCTGCAGCAGTGCGCCTGACATCAGTCATATGGGGAGTTGGCATCCTGTTAATGACCTTTTTACTTGCTCAGCGGCTGATGAGCGGCAGCGCCAGCAACCAGGACACTTTTGTGCTCCCTGCCGGCATGGTCGCTGCCATGGCTGCAGCAATGCTAGCCACCATGGGAGATTTTATAAAAGAAACCCACTGGATCCGGGTGGACCCGGCCCTTGCATTTTTCATTGTTGCTGCCCTGTGGAGCTTTGCCGAAGTTTATTTTGCCCGGCGCAGCGGGTTCCTGTTATTAGGGGCAGTTTTTTCAGCAGGTGCTTTCCTCTCCAAGGGTATGATCGGTCTTGTTTTGATCGGTATTGGCTGGGCAGGAATGTGTGTACCCTGGTTTCGTGCTCAACGCCGCAGCAGACGCAGTCTCTTTATCTGGCAGCATGCAGCCAGTCTTATTCTGCTGGTGCTGCTGGCCGGTGCCTGGGTAGTGTCACTATGGATTGTGGGCGGCAGGGATATTTTTAATGAGTGGTTTCTGCAAAATCAACTCGGTCGACTTTCAGGAACAGCCAACCTGGGGCACGAACATGCCGGCAATGTGTTTTATTATGCAGGGCCCTTTTTAACCAGCTGTTTGCCCTGGACACCGCTATTGTTTATCTGGGTGTACCGGATTTTCACAGACTTTCGCAAACAAGGAATTCAGTGCCTGTCTCCTGAGCGTATCTTTTTGCTGACCATCAGCATTGGCACGCTGGTGATACTCACTGTTTCGGTGTCAAAGCGCAGTGTGTATCTGCTTCCCCTGATACCGGTACTTGCTATCATGTGCGCTGATGCTTTAGCGATGGGAAGTCCCCGCTGGTGCCGGTACTACTTTGTGATACTGATGGGGGTTTGCGTGGTGATTCTGGCAGCATGTACCCTGGCGCCTGTGATCTGTGCTGCGATCCCCCAGTCTGTGTATGTCAAGCGTGGCCTTGAGCCAGTGCTATGGGGTATTTGGAATGGTATTTCTGCTTTATGCCTGGCAGGAGTCATCTATCTGCTGGTTGGCAGGAAGCAGATGAAGAACTATGCCCTCATCGCGCTGACAATTGCTGCAGTATACATCTGCGGCTACAAGGTGACATTGCCCATATACGCGGACCGTGAAAACATGGAAGGAAAAATCACGGCTTTTATCAATCAGATAGAGCCGGCAAAAAGGCCCCGCATAGCAGGGATTGGCTTATCAGAAGACCAGCGAGGGCTTTTTTATATTGTTGCAAGCTGGAAAGTCAGCCTAATAGAGAGTGAAGAAGGGGTGCGCAGGATCCTTCGCGGGAATAGCCCACAGTTCGACAGTGTTATTATTGCCGGCATGGGTGATCCGCCGAAGTTGGAGCAGGAGAATAAATCAGTACAGGTACGTGCCAGTTCATATGCCGGCATTGGGAGGCATCACCTGCGCTATTTGCTATGGGTGACTGCGGACCGTCCATTGCCGCATTAACCATATGTGCGGGACATTTAAAAGCTGTTTAAAAGTAAAGGAAACCGCTGGAATAGAAAAAGGTACCGTCGGTTATAAATATTATGCCCCGGGGATTGGACTTATTGAAGATGCTTATTTTGAACTGACAGATTACACTCGGCAGGCTTCACAGCAGTAATGGGAGATACGTTTGCCCCTTAAGAGTTACCGATGTGAGAGAGAAAAACACGACAGCGCATGGCATGCAAGAGAGGAAGTTTTAGCAAAGACACAGCGAAAAGAATCGAAGTTACAGAAACAAGGGAACCTGAGTAGTAAAATGGAAACTATATCACACCGTTCTGTAATCTCCCTGCATTGCCCCCAGTGGTTGATCGGCTTGCGGCGCAGTTCAGCCTTGCGCCTTCTCGGCAAAGGCATAGAACGAAACAGCAAACGCCTGCTCCATATGCTTGTTATGTGGTTTTTAAAACTGGCTACCCTTCCTGTTTTCCCCGCATCTCTCCCCTTCCCCTGATCATTACATATTTTTAATTTACAGGAAAGATTTCAGCAATATTCATATTGTAATTAAGAAATGCTTAAAAAAAGCTGTTATTAAATAACAGTAACCATTAGAAATAATGTCGCGCTGATTTTAATTTTATCTAATGAAAATTAAAAGAACAGCAACCCTGTTTCTCTTATTAATATTTTTCAGGAAAGTCTGATACATCGCTTTCGCAAGACTCTGAAATCAGTTTTGATTGCATATTGCCGCGCCTTAAATGCTCTTTATCGAATTGTACATATTGTTTTTATTAAGACAAAAACCGCCGCTTGAATAGGTTGTACTGTTTATTGAACAGCTTGATAAATGTCGCATATGTCTGAACAGTCATCGCGAAATGAACGCATTGCCGCTTATGCAGTACTTTTTTTGACGCTCCTGCTAAGAGTTGCATATATTTTCCGCTATCGTTTTGATTCTGATGAGCCCCAGCACCTGCACGTTGTATGGGGATGGGCTCATGGGCTTGTGCAATACCGGGATGTATTTGATAATCATACCCCGCTTTTCCACCTTTTGTGTGTGCCGCTCTATAAAATGTTCGGTGATAACCTGAATGTCTTGTTCGCAATGCGTCTGGCAATGCTTCCGCTTTTTATTATAGTGCTGTGGTGCGTGTTTCTTATCGGAAGGGAGATTTATTCTTCCCGTGTCGGTTTATGGGCAGCGGTGTTCACTGGTCTATTTCCTTTATTTTTTTTCTGTTCTGTAGAATTTCGCACTGATAACCTCTGGACCGTGTTCTGGCTGCTGGCGGTTGCTGTACTCATCAAAAGAAACCTGAACGCAGCAAAGTGTTTTGGGGCAGGTTTGTTGCTGGGCGCGGCGCTGGGCGTTTCAATGAAGACAACCTTATTGCTTGTTTCCCTTGGTGCCGGCGCACTGGCAACGATTATTTTATCGCCCGGTCGGTATATATCCGCGGGTGCTTTTAAACGCCTGTGCACCTACGCAGTTTCCCTGCTCGCCGGGCTCTGTGCGGTCCCAGTGACACTGATATTTTTCTTTTACTCCATAGGAGATCTCGGACCTTTATTCTATGGAACAGTAACCCATAATATTTTCCCCGGTCTGGGTTTGTGGCATAAATTTTATGCGCGGGTTCTTATTTTTCCTGTGTCACTTGCAATCCTTTACTGGTTTGCACGAATCATTGGTAAAAATACCGCCCATGAAGGCCAGCACTCCCGCCGTATTTTTGTCTTCTTCATTTGCGGCATTTATTTCTCGGCATTAAAAGCTTTTTGGCCAGTGCTGGAATGGCAGCATTATCTTCCGTTTTATCCCCTTTTGTTTATCTTCCTCACGCCTGCAGTGTTGCAGCTGGTTCCCCCAAGGATTTCCCCGCAGCCGGTCGCTGAGCAGGTTCGCCATTTCCCCGGATGGGCCTTCCCTGCGCTCGTTCTTTTTTTAGAAGTAAGCTTTATATTTGGTAATGGGGAGGGGGCACCATGGCACGATGGGACGCGCAGTCAAATACAGCTTTTGCGAGAAGTGCTCCAGCTTACAGAGCCCGGTGATTTTGTTGCTGATTTGAAGGGGGAGATGATTTTTCGCCAACGTTCCCCTTATTATATTCTGGAAAAAATTACCAGGGCACGCATTAAACACGGGCTGCTGGCAGATGACATCCCGGAGCGCCTCATTGCAACCCGCACTTGTGTCGCAGCGCTCGATAGTAATGACAGGTTCCCAGAGCGTGCAGGTGCTTTCATCCGGGCTAATTACATTCCCGTCGGCAGCCTCCGTGTAGCCGGTAAATTACTGCCGCTTGATACAGAAAAAAACAACTCTATTTCATTTGATATCGAACTCCCTGCATCATACGTGGCTATTAATAAAAATGGTCACGTTTCCGGCCAGTTGGATGGAACGCCGTATACCGGTGCCCGTTTTTTACAAGCCGGGCATCACGAGCTGCATTTGTCAAAACCCTATCATGGGTGCGTTCTTCTATGGGAACGCGCATATGAGCGTGGATATTCCCCCTTCATTTGAAAGAAGTGTCTCCATGAGGTCAGCGATAGCTTTTTCAGAAAATGCCAGGGTCATGGTACTTGTTGTGCATCCTGATGATGAGGCCCTTGCAACAGGCGGGTTGCTACAGAATGCTGCAGCAGCCGGAGCTGCAATCCGGGTCATCTTTATTACTGATGGGGATAATAACCCCTGGCCACAGCGGGTGATTGAGCGGCGTTGGCGAATCGGAGCCGCCGACCGGGTTCGGTGGGGAGCACGTCGCCGTGCTGAAGCATTAGCTTCCCTGGCATGCCTTGGTATTGCTGCAGAAAACGCGGTATTTTGGGGGTATCCGGATCAGGGCCTTACTGAAATCCTGCTCAAGGAAAGTAAAAGCATAGCTGACCGCATAAGGGCGGAAATTTCTTCCTGGCAGCCAACACTGCTGGTTTCACCATCTTTGCATGATCTCCATCCTGATCACAATGCGCTCGGCGTCCTGGTGCGCTTTGCTCGCAAGCAGTTTGAACCAGCCCCGCAAGGCCTGCGGGAGATCAGTTATCTCGTGCATTATCAGCAAACCGTATTGCCGGCGCACAATCTGATTCAATGTTTTTTACTTCCCGAACAGAGAACCATCAAGTCTCAAGCCATTATGTGTCATAAGACGCAAATGGTGCTGAGCCATCGTTTGGCAAAGCACAGCTGTATATCGCAACCGATGCCTCGTCCGGCGGCAGCACATGTTACTGTGTTGATATCCCCGTAAAAACAGAAAGGGTAATACTGCGTGATGTTTTGTCCGGAGCAGCAGCCGGCTTAGGCCATTATTGCGGTGGTCGCTTCCGGGGTACTATGGTCATACCTCTCTCAGTCCTGCAGCCGCAGCAACGGGTGTTTGTTAAATTGCAGCAGCGATATGGTTTTTGTGATGGTGCGGGGTGGCGGACGGTTCCGGTCTGCAAATCGCTGACGAGCAGCATACCGTTGACCTCAGCACAAGAGCCGGTGAGCGCCGTGTCGTCTGCCGTCTGCTGCGTGGTACCCTGCTACAATGTTGCCTCTTCATGCGGGGAAATAGTTCGTGATGCCGCGTCATACGCTCACCATATAATTGCTATAGATGATGGTTCCACAGATGGCACCGGCGAAGTACTGCGCGCTGTCGCGGCAGAGCTGAACGGGCGTGTCATTGTCCGCTCTTTCCCGGCTAATCGCGGTAAGGGGGAAGCCTTGCTGGAGGGCTTTCGTTATGCGCTGGAAAATCTTTCGTTCGAGGTTCTGGTCACGCTCGACAGCGACCGGCAGCACCGGCCCGCTGATATTCAAAAACTGGCGCACGCCTGCATGCAGGAACATTCAGATCTGGTCATAGGAACACGCATTAAAGGACTTGAAATGATCCCCTTCAAAAGCCGTATCGGGAATATGCTGGCATACTGGCTATTGCAGATGTTTTATCCACGGGTTCCTGCTGACACCCAATCAGGGTATCGCGCCTTCAGCAGGAGTTTTGTTCATGAAATACTCTCTACCGTGCAGGGCGGCCGGTATGAAACAGAACTCAGCATGCTTCTGCTCGCCCTGGAGAAGCACCGCAAGATCACTACCGTGCCGATCCCCACTATCTATTTTGGCAATAACCGGTCATCCCACTTCCATCCTGTTGCTGATTCATTGAGGATTTATCGCTTATTTCGCAGGGCTCGGGGAATTTACTCAAAACAAGCTTCAGTAACAAATTGAATCCCCCATGACGACGGCAACTGTTTTGCACTGGCTTTCAGCCTACGGATACCTGGCGCTATTTTCCCTGCTTGCAGGTGGCGTTGTGGGCATTCCGCTGCCGGATGAGCTGCTCCTGGCTTCTGCCGGATACCTTGTTTATGCGGGGAATTTACAGGGTTTCGCAACCATTATGGCGGCGTTTACCGGCAGTATATGCGGTATTACCATAACCTACAGCTTAGGAAGAAGTGCCGGTAATTATCTTATCAGAAAATGGGGTCCCGCTGTTCGCATCAGTGAAAAATGGTTAAACCGGGCCGGCGATATGCTTGAGCGCAGGGGAGGGCCGGCACTGTTTTGCAGCTATTTTATACCTGGTCTGCGCCAGGCCTCACCGTTTGCCGCCGGGGTAGCCGGAATCCGTTTCCCTGTGTTTGCAGTATATGCATACCCGGCCGGTTTAGTGTGGTCAGCAGGTTTTGTCATGGCTGGATATTATGCCGGCGAGCAGTGGCTCTGCATAGCGCAGGCGATGCGCCAGACCCTGTTTTATTGTTTCAGTATTCTCGTTCTTTTCTCTGTGCTGCTTTACTTTGCGCGACGCAAATCCGGCAATTAATGAAGGCAGTGTTTTTATATCGGGAAAAAGTCATTCCAGTATTGAGGCAGCAATGGCCCTGCTTTTTTGCTATATATTGTGGTGTCATACATCCGCTTAAAAATGCTGCTTACTGCTATAATCTGCTTCCTCACGCTTGCCTCTCTTTTACTGCTTACCAGATGAATGCATTACTCTTTCAAAAATACAGCTTACTTGTCAAAGTGTGGTATATAATTTTAAAGGGCACTATTGAATATTTCTTCCGGGAATCTATTTTTGTCTAATCAGACAAAAATATTACTTTAAAAATTGCAGGGTACCCTTTAGATGATTATCAAGATTATCAAATTTATCAAAAATAGCATTCAACCACGGGCGTGAGCCCGTGGTTGAATGCCAAGGCTGAAAATAAAATATATTAAAATTCATAGGGCCACGGGCGTAAGCCCGTGGGTATCTACTTTCCCCAACTCATTGTTGCCAGACACGTATTGAGCCGTTCAGCTTATCTTGTAGCAAAGGTATGTTTAATAATTGACAGCTGCGGCAGAATTGCTAATATGCAGAACAAAATCAGAATACAGACGCAAGACGTGAGATGACAGACTAAAAAAACATATCTGATTATTAATGTCTTAGTCTTTTGTCTGTCCTCTGCTATCTGTTGTCTTTCTTCTTTGATCATATATGTCTAAACAAAAAACCATTTATACCTGCTCGTTCTGCGGCTTTCAGGCACCCAAGTGGCTGGGGAAATGTCCTGACTGCGACCAGTGGAACACTTTTTACGAGGAGCTGGCCCGCAGTAAACCTGCTGCCTCTTTTTCTGCTATAACCGGCGAACGCGACAATCATCCGCAGCCGATCAATCAAATTACCGTAAACGGTGAAGACAGAGTCTCCGCCGGTATCGGCGAGCTTGATCGGGTGCTCGGCGGCGGGCTGGTACGCGGCGCGGTCATTCTTATCGGGGGCGATCCCGGTATCGGCAAATCAACCATTGCGCTGCAGGCTCTCATCCACCTTGCCCGCAAAGAACAGAAGGTGCTTTACGTTTCCGGGGAAGAATCGTTGCGCCAGACCCGCATGCGCGCCCAGCGGCTGGGCGACTTGCCGGACAATCTCTTTATTCTTGCCGAGACCTCTCTTGAAAATATTATCGAAGAAGTTAAGAAGCTCAATCCTGCCATCCTGGTCATTGATTCAATTCAGACCATGTTCACTGCCGAGCTGGAGTCAGCGCCGGGAAGTGTCAGCCAGATACGGGAAACCTCGGGTAAACTCATCCTCCTGGCCAAGGCAACTGATATGGCAACATTTTTTATCGGCCATGTAACCAAGGAAGGAGCAATTGCCGGACCGCGGGTTTTGGAGCACATGGTAGATACGGTTCTTTATTTTGAAGGGGACCGGGGGCATTCCTATAGAATACTTCGTGCGGTTAAAAATCGTTTTGGCTCGACCAATGAAATAGGGGTTTTTGAAATGGGGGAAGCCGGCCTCATGGAAGTATTGAGCCCTTCAGAACTGTTTCTTTCAGAGCGCCCTGAGCATGCTTCAGGCTCTGTGGTGGTGCCAAGTATTGAAGGCACGCGGCCCATACTGGTTGAAATTCAGGCCCTGGTGTCACCCACGTCACTGGCTCTTCCGCGGCGAACCGCAATTGGCGTGGATTCAAACAGGACTTCACTGCTGGTGGCAGTACTTGAAAAAAAACTGGGGCTGCCCCTTTACAACCAGGATATTTTCGTCAATATTGCAGGAGGTATCCGCCTGAACGAGCCGGGCGTTGACCTCGGGATAGTCATCGCCATAGCGTCAAGCAAGCTTGACCAGCCGGTCCCGCCGCACACGGCAGTCTGCGGGGAGGTGGGTCTCACGGGCGAAGTCCGCGCTGTC